>JAEZHQ010000441.1 GCA_023416455.1 Pseudomonadota bacterium
GAGGATGGGCTGGCCATGGGTTGAAAGGGCTTCCCATTTTCTTCTTATGGTTATATAGCTGCGGTATATAACGGATAGGTCGAGGTCGGCAATGCCCCTTCAGGCACGGGTTTCGTTCGCGGCGTCCGACGCCTCGCCGGTGGGCGGGGAGCGCATCCGCCTGCTGGAGGCGGTGGCGCGAGAGGGCAGCATATCGGCGGCGGCGCGGGCGGTGGGCGTCACCTACAAGGCCGCCTGGGACGCCATCGACGCCATGAACAACCTCTTCGGCCGCCCACTGGTCGAGGCGCAGTCCGGCGGGCGCCGCGGCGGCGGGACCCGGCTGACGGCCGAGGGGGTGCGGCTGGTGGCGGTCTTCCACCGGCTGGAGGGCGAGCTGGCGCGCGCCTTCCATGCGCTGGAGCCGGAATTGGCCGGCACCGGCCTGTCCGCGGCAAGTGTGATGTGGGGGTTCTTCATGCGCACCAGTGCACGCAACGCGCTCCGCGGGACGGTGACCGCCATCGCCGACGGGGCGGTCAACGCCGAGGTGTCGCTCGCCGTCTCCGAGCGCACGACCATCACCGCCGTCGTCACCCGCGACAGCGTGCGCGAGCTGGGGCTGATCCCGGGGCGCGAGGCGACGGCGCTGATCAAGGCGCCCTTCGTCATCCTGGCCCCGGTGGACGAGGCCCGCCGCACCTCCGTGCGCAACCGCATCGAGGGCACCGTCGTCCGCCGCGAGGACGGCTCCGTCAACAGCGAGGTCACCCTCGACATCGGCGGCGGCAAGACGCTGACCGCCATCATCACCCGGCACAGCGCCGAGGCGATCGGCTTCGCCCCCGGCGAGCCGGCCTGCGCGCTGCTCGACGCCGCGCACGTCATCCTGGCCGTCGACTGACCAACCCGACCCGAGACACCCGACCCGAGACACGAGGGATCCCTGCCATGAAGCGCCTTCTTCTCGCCGCCCTCGCCCTTCTGTCGGCGGCCTCCGCCGCGCGGGCGGGTGAAACCAACGTCGCCGTCGCCGCCAACTTCACCGGACCCGCCCGGGAGATCGCGCGGGCCTTCGAGGAGCGGACCGGCCACACGGCGGTGCTGAGCTTCGGGGCGACCGGCCAGTTCTACGCCCAGATCCGGCAGGACGCCCCCTTCACCGTGCTGCTGGCCGCCGACGAGGCGACGCCGCGCAAGGCGGAGGAGGAGGGGCTGGCCGTCGCCGGCTCCCGCTTCACCTACGCCATCGGCCGGCTGGTGCTGTGGAGCCGCAGCCCCGACGCGGTGGCCGGCGAGGACACGCTGCGCAAGGGCGCTTTCCAGACGCTGGCCATTGCCAACCCGGCGCTCGCCCCCTACGGCGCCGCCGCCGTGCAGGCGATGACGAGGCTTGGCCTTTACGACGCGCTGCGGCCGAAGATCGTCCAGGGCAACACCATCGCCCAGGCGTTCCAGTTCACCGAGACGGGGAACGCCGAGGTCGGCTTCGTCGCCCTCTCCCAGGTCATCGAGAGGCCGGAGGGGTCGCGCTGGACGGTGCCGGAGGCGCTGCACGATCCGATCCGCCAGGACGCCGTCCTGCTCGGGAAGGGGGCCGGCGACCCGGTGGCCCGGGCCTTCCTCGACTTCCTCAGGGGGCCGGAGGCCGCGGCGGTGATCGCCCGCTACGGCTACGGCACCGCGGCGTCCCACTGACCCCGGCCGCGGAGGCCCGCCGATGTCCTGGCAGCCGGTCCTGCTGACCCTGCAACTCGCGGCCCTGACCACGGCCATCCTGCTGGTGATCGGGACGCCGGTCGCCTGGTGGCTGGCGCGGTCCGGCGCCTGGTGGAAGGAGGCGGTCGCCACCGTGGTGGCGCTGCCCCTGGTGCTGCCGCCCACGGTGCTGGGCTTCTACCTGCTGATGGCGCTCGGCCCCGACGGGCCGGGCGGCTGGCTGGCCTCCCTCTGGGGCGCCCGCTCGCTGGCCTTCACCTTCGAGGGGCTGGTCATCGGCTCGGTGCTCTACTCCATGCCCTTCGTCGTGCAGCCCATCCGCAACGCCTTCGAGGCGTTCGGCGACCGCCCGCTGGAGGTGGCGGCGACGCTGCGCGCCTCGCCCCTCGACACCTTCTTCACCGTGGCCGTTCCGCTGGCGCGGCGCGGCTTCCTCACCGGGGCCGTGCTGGGCTTTGCCCACACCATGGGGGAGTTCGGCGTCGTCCTCATGATCGGCGGCAACATCCCCGGCAAGACCAAGGTGCTCTCGGTCGCCATCTACGACCATGTCGAGACGCTGCAATGGGCGGAGGCGCACCTCCTGGCCGGGGGCATGCTGGTGTTCTCCTTCGTCGTGATCCTGGCCATGATGACCCTGGAAAAGCGCATCGGGAGGACCCGGCGGTGACGGTGGATGCGGTGACGGAGGGAAAGGCGGCGGAGGCGGAGGAGGCGAAGGCGAAGGCGAAGGCGGCCGGCGCGGGCGCCAGGATGGAAGTGCGCTTCCAGGGCACCCTCGGGCGCTTCACGCTCGACGTCGCCTTCGACGCGCCGGCGCGCGGCATCACCGCCCTGTTCGGGCCGTCCGGCTGCGGCAAGACGTCGGTCCTGCGCTGCGTGGGCGGCCTCCAGCGGCTCGGCGGCCGCTTCGCCCTGGCCGGCGACGTCTGGCAGGATGAGCGCCGCTTCCGCCCGGCGCACAAGCGGCCCATCGGCTACGTCTTCCAGGAGGCCAGCCTTTTTCCCCACCTGTCGGTGCGCGCCAACCTGCTCTACGGCCACCGCCGCACCGTCGGCCGCGGCCTGCCGGAGACCATCCGCGTCGACGACGTGGTGGAGCTGCTGGGGCTGGGCCGGCTGCTCGACCGCGCGCCGGACCACCTGTCCGGCGGCGAGCGCCAGCGCGTCGGGGTGGGGCGGGCGCTGCTGTCGCAGCCCCGGCTCCTGCTGATGGACGAGCCGCTGGCCGCGCTCGACCGCTTCAGCAAGGAGGAGATCCTGCCCTACCTGGAGCGGCTGCACGGCGTGCTGTCGGTGCCCGTCCTCTACGTCAGCCACGACATCGCCGAGGTGGAGCGGCTGGCCGACCATCTGGTCCTGCTGCGCGACGGCCGGGTGGTGGCCTCCGGGCCGCTCCAGGCGTTGCAGGCCGACCCCGCGCTGCCCATCGCGCGCCTGCCGGAAGCCGGGGTGACCCTGCCCGCCGTGGTCGAGGGGCACGACGCGGCCTACGGCCTGACCGCCCTCGCGCTGGCCGGCGGCCGGCTTCTGGTGCCGGGTCCCCTCGGCGCGCCGGGGACCGGGCAGCGCGTCCGCATCGCCGCCTCCGACGTCAGCCTCGCCCGGCGGCCGCCGGAGGGCAGCACGATCCTCAACGCCCTGCCGGCGCGGATCCTCGCCGCCGAGCGGCAGGACACGGTCCAGGTCATGGCGGTGGTGGCGCTGGGGGAGGACGGGCAGGGCGCCCGCCTGCTGGCCCGCGTCACCCGCAAGTCCTGGGACCGGCTCGGCCTGGCGCCGGACCAGCCGGTTTTCGCCCAGGTCAAGGGGGTGGCCCTGGTCTTCCCCGGTCCGGTGCGGTGACGGGCCGGGGCCGGCGCCGATCCGGCCTGTCCCCGGGACGCCGCCGGCCCTATGATCCGGGGAGCCCCGGCCAAGCCGCCGCCCCGCCCGAAGCCCCCCGCCCGAAGCCCCCCGCAAGGAGCCGCCCATGCCGTCCCCCCTCACCGACGCCACCCTCACGGAACCCACGGTCACGGAAGCGACCATCGCCGAACTGGTCGAACGGTTCTATGGGCGCGCCCGCCGGGATCCGCTGCTGGGGCCGGTGTTCGAGGCGGCCATCGACGACTGGGACGGGCATCTCGCCCGCATCCGGGATTTCTGGTCGCACCATCTGCTGGGAACCGGGCACCACGGCGGCCACCCCTTCATGGCGCACGCCGTCCTGCCCATCGAGCCGGCGCATTTCGACCGCTGGCTGGCCCTGTTCGCCGAAACCGCGGCGGAGCTGCTGCCGCCGCCCTTTCAGGAGCGCGCGCTGGCGCGGGCCAACCACATGGCCGCCAGCTTCAAGGTGGGCATGTTCACGGTTCCGGGCCATCGCTTCGGTGTGCCGCGCTGACGCCGGCCGGTCGGACGGCGGCCAGCACGGCCGCACGCAGGGTCTCGGCGGTGACGGGCTTCAGCAGGAAGGACCAGCCCCTCGCTTCCGCCGCGGCGCGGCTGAGCGGATCGCCGTCGCCGCTCACCACGATCACCGGGGCGGTGAGGCCGAGCGTCGCCGCAAAGCGGAACATCCGGTCCATCGCCGCGAGGCGGCCGGGAGCGTGGGTGAGAAGTCCGGTCATGATGAGGTCGGGCGTGAAGCCGGCCGCGTAGAGCAGCGGTTCGGCCTGTTCCAGCGAGGCCGCGGCCAGCACCCGGCACCGCCAGTCGGTGAGCGTGAGGACGAGCCCCGCACGGATGTCGGGGTTGCCTTCGATGACGAGGACGGCGATGCCTTCGCAGCTTGTAAGGGTTGATTCTGGCAAGGTCAGGCGCCCATTCGCTTCGGAAGCCCGCTTATACACGGTAAGGGTTATTAAAAAAGGTTAACGCACTATCTTTTGGAGAGTGAGGCCAGCCATGCGGCCGGCGCATGGGCGCTTGCCCGGCCGTCTATCTCCCGGCCTGATGCGGACGGATCGGCGAAGTCGCTGTCCGCATTGCCCGGTCAAATGATTCTATCGCATTGATCCGCCAATCTTTCTGGAGCAATCAACCGAAGCAGCCGGGCGCCCCGGTCATGATGCCGGGGGTTGTTTCTGCGGTTGCGGATGCAACATTACGCCGCAGGGCTCGCGGCGGAGGAGAATCGCATTTTCGGTAAAATTGATGCAGATTGCGCCGGTCGGCGGACCGCCGCCGAAGCCCAAGCCCTCCGCCCCATGATCGCGTGACCCGCCGTCGCCCGCCGACGCCGGGCCGTCCTTGCGGCGGTGTGCCGTCCGGATTCTGGAGACCGCCCGAATGAACCGTCTTCGCACCCTGAGCCTCGCCAGCAAGCTGACCCTGCTCTGCACGCTCGGACTCGTCGTCCTGGGCGCCGCCCTGACCGGCGCCACCGTGATGATCGTGCAGGCCCGGATCGGCGAGGAGGCGCTCGAACGGCGCGAGCAGGCGATCACCACCGCGCGCATGCTCCTGGAGCAGAAGGGATCGGAGTTCCGGGTCGAGAACGGCGTCCTCTACGTCGACGACTACGCCCTCAACGGGGCCAACGCCCTGGTCGACACCATCCACAGCCTGAACGGCGGCGTGGCCACCCTCTTCCTGGGCGACCGCCGGGTGGCGACCAACGTGGTCGATGCCGAAGGCAAGCGGGCCATCGGGACGGTGCTCGCCCGCGGGCCGGTGCACACGGCCATCTTCGAGAAGCGCGAGCCCTACCGCGGCGAGGCCGACATCCTGGGCCACGCCTACTTCACCGCCTACGACCCCCTGTTCAACCGCGACGGCGAGGTCGTCGGCATCCTGTTCGTCGGCCTGAAGAAGAGCGACGCCCTGCGGGTTCTGGACGAGGTCGTCGCCAACACCACCATGGTGGCGGTCGCCGTCACGGTGGCGGTCGGCCTGCTCATGCTGCTGATGGTCCGGCGCCAGTTCGGCACGCTCGACCGCATCCGCACGGCGATGAGCGCGCTTGCCGACGGGCGGTACGAGACCGCGGTGCCGGGGCTGGAGCGCCGGGACGAGATCGGCGCCATGGCCCAGGCCGTCGAGGTGTTCCGCCAGAAGGGGCTGGAGAACGAGCGTCTGCGCGAGGCCCAGGAGCGCGAGCGCCGGGAGGCCGAGGCGGCCAAGATCGCCGCCCTGGAGGCCATGGCCAGCCGGGTCGAGCAGGAGACGCGGGCGGCGGTCGACCGCGTCGCCGAGCGGTCGGTGGCGATGGACAGCAACGCCCAGGCCATGGCCAGCTCGGCCGAGCAGGTCTCGGCCGACTCCCAGAGCGTCGCCGTCGCCGCCGACCAGGCGCTGGGCAACGCCCAGGCGGTGGCTTCGGCGGCCGAGCAGCTCGCCGCCTCCATCCGCGAGATCGGGACCCAGGTGTCCTTCGCCAGCCAGGTGTCCCGCCGCGCCGTCGAGAGCGGGCAGCGGACGGAGAGCGTCGTCCTCTCGCTGTCGGAGGCCATCGGCCACATCGGCGAGGTGGCCACCTTCATCCAGGACATCGCCGCCCAGACCAATCTGCTGGCGCTGAACGCCACCATCGAGGCGGCGCGCGCCGGCGACGCCGGCAAGGGCTTCGCCGTGGTCGCCCATGAGGTGAAGAACCTGGCCACCCAGACCTCCAAGTCGGCCGAGGACATTTCCCGCCAGATCACCGACCTGCAATCCATGACCATCACCGCGGTCGACGCCGTCAAGGACATCGGCCGGACCATCACGGAAATCGACGCCGTCGCCGGCAACATCGCCGCGGCCATGGAGCAGCAGGGGGCGGCCACCAGCGAGATCTCCCGCAACGTGCTGGAGACCACCAGCGCCGCCCAGGAGGTGTCGACGCGCATCGCCCACGTCTCGGAAGAGGCCGCCGTCACGGGAAGCCGGGCCGGCGAGGTGCGCATCGTCGCCTCCGACGTCGCCGGAAGCATCGACCACCTGCGCGAAACCCTGGTGCGCGTGGTGCGCACGGCGACGCCGGAGGTCGATCGCCGCCGCCAGCCGCGCTACGCGGTCCGGCTGGGCTGCACCGTCTCCGGCCCGGCCGGCGCGGTGCCGGCGGTCGTCTGCAACCTCTCCGAGGGCGGGGCGATCATCGAGGGCGGCGGCCGCTGGATCGTCGGCGGGCGGGGCGGCGTGGCGATCGACGGCTGCGCGGCGTCGCTGCCCTTTACGGTGGTCGCCCAGGGCGCGAGCGAGATGCATGTGAAGTTCGACCTGGACGATCGCGCCGCACGGGCCTTCGGCGCCGACTTCCGCCGCCTCACCAGCGGCCTGTCGCCGCTGCGACCGGCCGCCTGACGGCCCCGCCGGCCGGCCCGCGGTCAGGCGGACGGTGGCGTCCGCCTGAATTCGCGAAAGCGTCTTAAAGGAGTATTTAGGCGCGTCGGTTAGCCTTGTGGCACCGAACGGACGCTGAGGCTGCAGGAGGAAGGTGTGCGCGACAACGGACCCATCACCAACCGGGAGATCGAACTCGCCGAGGGCAGCCTCCTCGTCTCGCGAACCGATCCGGGTGGACGCATCACCTTCGTCAACAAGGCCTTCGTCACCATCAGCGGCTTCTCCGAGGCGGAGCTGATGGGGGCGCCGCACAATCTGGTGCGCCACCCCCACATGCCGGAGGCGGCTTTCGCGGACCTGTGGGCGACCATCAAGGCCGGCCGCCCCTGGGAGGGGCTGGTCAAGAACCGCGCCAAGTCCGGCGACTTCTACTGGGTCCGCGCCAACGTCACACCGCTGCTCGAGGACGGCCGGATCACCGGCTACATTTCCATCCGCTCCAAGCCCTCCCGCAAGCAGGTCGCCGAGGCCGAGCGCCTCTACGAGCGGCTGCGCAGCGGCGACGCCCCCCACCTGACGCTGCGCGACGGGGTGGTCAGCTCGCGCCGGCTGTGGACGCGCATGGCTGACCTGCGCGCCAGCGTGACCGGCCGCGTCGTCGGTGCCTTCGCCGTCCTGGCCCTGCCGCTGGCCGCCGCCGCCTGGGCCGCCCTGGCCCCGCAC
>JAEZHQ010000203.1 GCA_023416455.1 Pseudomonadota bacterium
GCCCCATCCCGCGCCCGCAAGGCGGCGCCCCGGCACGCGCCGCCGCCCGCACCGGCGGCGGCCCATGATGAGCCGCGGCGGCTGCTCCGCGTTGCCGGGCTGGCCGCCGTGTCCGCCCTGTTCGAGCGCGACGCCGCCAGCGTCGAGCGGCTGTTCTTCGACGAACGTCTGAAGCCCCGGGTCGGCGCCTTCTGCAAGGCACTGGCGGCGGCCCGCAAACCCTACCGCATGGTCGAGGCGGAGGAGCTGGCCAGGGTCGCCGGCACGGTGCTGCACGGCGGAGTGGTGGCCCTGACCGCGCCCCGCCCCCTCCCCGCCTTCGACGCGGAGGCGGCGCGGCGCTGGGCGGTGGACGGGCGGCCGCTGCTCGTCCTCGACGGGGTCGGCAACCCGCACAACCTGGGCGCCATCCTGCGCACAGCGGCCTTCTTCGGCCTGCCGCGCGTGCTGCTGTCCGATCATCCGGGGCAGGCCTTGCCGTCGGAGGCCGCCTACCGCGTCGCCGAGGGCGGCTTCGAATGGGTGGAGCTTTACGCCGCCGCCGCGCTGCCGGCCGCCCTCAAGCGGCTGGGCGGCGCCTACCGCGTGGTCGGCACCGCCCTGGGCGAGGGCCGGGCGGCGGTGGACGTGGCCGGGCTGGCCGCCCCCGGCCGTCCGGTCGCTCTGGTGCTGGGCAACGAGGAGGAGGGGCTGCCCGCCGCCACGCTCGCCGCCTGCGAGGCGGTGCTGACCATTCCCGGCAGCGGGCGCGTGCAGTCGCTGAACGTCGCGGCGACGGCCGCCATCCTCATCCACGCCCTGGCCGCCCGGCCCTGACGGCGGGCGCCCCCGCTACACGCGCCCGCCGAGCGCGATGATCAGCACCAGCGCCACCACCACCATGCACACCACGGGGAGCAGGTCGACCCCGCCGCGGTCCCAGGTCGGCGCCCGGCGCGTGCCGTGGTGGCCGGCGGCGGCGTAGCCGTGCCCCTCGTCGGCCCAGCCGTGCTCGGATGGGCGGACGCCGGGCACCGACACGGCGGGGGCCGCCGGGCTGGCCAGATCCACCACGCCGGCGCCGGGCTCGCCGGCCCCGGGCTCGTAGATCCGCGCGCCGCGCGGACGTTTCAGGGATTCGTCGGTCAGGTCGGCCTCGATGCCGGCGGTCTCCAGCCGCTCCACGACGGCGGCGACCTCCTCCGGCGTCATGGTCTCCACCGGGACCTCCCGGCCGAGCTGCTCGATGCTCAGCCGGTTGCCGTTGCTGCGGCCCATCCCGATCAGGCGGTCGATGGTGGCGTCGTCGACGGCCATGGGGCTTCCCTCCTCTCCTGCGCGTGTGGGTTCCCGACTAAACGCATAAGCGGGGGCCACGGATCGCCGCTCATCATCGCCCTTCATCATCGCCGCGAGGACGGACTTGCGGCGGGCTGCCGGCCACCCGACATACGGGCATCGGGCGGGCGGGCGCACCCGGCTCCCCCCGCGCGAACCACCAGGGAGGAGACCCCATGTTCGGACAGTTCCTGCGCAAGCCCGCCGAGCTGCCGGGACCGGGCCAGGCCCTGCCCGGCCGCGCCGAGCCGATGCCCGTGACGTCCCCCCACCACGTCAACGGCAACCCGCTGACCCCGCCCTTCCCCGGGCATCTGGAGACGGCCGACTTCGGCCTCGGCTGCTTCTGGGGGGCGGAGCGCAAGTTCTGGCAGGTCCCCGGCGTCTGGGTGACGGCGGTCGGCTACCAGGGCGGCCTTACCCCCAACCCGACCTACGAGGAGGTCTGCACCGGCCGCACCGGCCACGCCGAGGTGGTCCGCGTCGTCTACGACCCGGCCCGGGTCCGCTACGAGGATCTGCTGCGCGTCTTCTGGGAAGCGCACGACCCGACCCAGGGCATGCGCCAGGGCAACGACGTGGGCACCCAGTACCGCTCGGCCATCTACACCCACGGCGACGCCCAGCGCCGCGCCGCCGAGGAGTCCAGCGCGGCCTACCAGGACCGGCTGCGCACCGCCGGCTACGGCCCGGTGACCACCGAGATCCGCGAGGCCCCGCCCTTCTACTACGCCGAGGACGAGCACCAGCAGTATCTGTCCAAGAACCCCGCCGGCTATTGCGGCCTGGGCGGCACCGGGGTGAGCTGCGCGCTCTGACGGCGGCGCCGGCCGGCGGAACGGGCGGGGTGCGGCATCCGGGAGACAGGGGCCGGCCCGCTCCCCGGTCCTATGCCCTCGCGGTTGCATGCCCCCTCCCCTTCCGGGTATGGTTCCGGCGGTCCATGAAAGCTCCAGGGGGCAGCCCCGCGGGGCGCCGCCCGTGAAAACTGCGCCCGTTCCATGATCAAGGAAAGAACCGAGCTGGCAACGCCGTCCCTCGGCGGCCTGCTCGACTTTTGGCTCACCAAGTGCGCCGGCGGCAAACCGCCGGTGTCGAGCAGCATCGCACCGGCCGACTTGCGGCCCTGGAAGGACAACATCGTCGTCTTCGAGGTCATCGGAGAGGACGAGTTCGTCTATTCCTACTACGGCAAGGCGCTGGCCGCGGCTTTCGGGCATTCGCGCCTGGGGGCGACGCTCGACGACCTGCCGGAGGAGCAGCGCGCCATCCTGCGCCCGGAGTATGAATCGGTGCGGCGCGAGCGGCTGCCGGTCGCGCGCGTCTACACCGCCAGCTTCAGCGGCGTCATGCGGAGCTGGGAACGGCTCGCCCTGCCGATGTCCAGCGACGGCGAGCAGATCGACAAGATCCTTGTCGCCGCCTACGAGCTGCCGCGGCCGGGCGCCGCCCCGGCCGGCCCGACCGCGGCCCCCTCCTCCACCGTCCAGACACCGGGAGCCCCGGCATGACGCCGCGCACCCCCCACATCGCCGCCCCCGCCACCCAATCGGGCGTCGTCACCGCCGACGAATTCAACCTGTGGTGCGCGCTGAACGGGCGCCCCTTCAACCTCATCCCCAACGCGCGCCCCGACGGCCGGGTGCTGTGGGACGTCGAGGTCCTGCCCGGGACGCCGCGCGCCGGCACGGTCTATTCGACCCGGCTCGCCGACGAGGCGCTGGCGGTGGTCGCCGGCTTCGCCTTCCTGTCGGGGGTGGAGTGGGCCTACGAGGCGCGCCACCCGGAGGCGGAGCCCGCCCCGGCCGAGGCCGCCGTTGCCGTGGCGGAAGCGGCCCCGCAGGCCGCCACCGCCCTGCCCGCCACCC
>JAEZHQ010000227.1 GCA_023416455.1 Pseudomonadota bacterium
GCGCCACGGCTGGACCCGGCCGGTGCGGCGGCCGGCCGGCCATGGTGGCCATGGTGGCCATGGCGGGCATGACGGCCACGGCAGGGCCGTCCGGCGGTGCCGCGGCCCGCCGCGCCGCCTTGCCCAGCCGTTTCATTGGCCACATCGCCGCGCCTCGCCCCGTTGCCTTGCCGGAACGATTCGACAATGGGGTCGGGGGCAGGGCGGTTCAAACGGATATTTCCGGGACATCGGGCACGCCGCGGCCCGGCCGCGCCGTCAAGGGCGCCCTCATGGGTGCCCTCATGGGCGCTGTTGCGGACGCTTGGCGCGCCTGGCCATTCAGAGTATCCATAGAAGAAATGTGGCTTTGGGGACGGCATGGCGGACGGCTCGGCGAGCGGGGGCGGCATCAGAGACGCGAACGGGCGGGTGGTCGATCCGGACTCGCCGCTGGCCTTGCGGGCGCACCGAACCAACCTTCTGAACGTGCCGGCGGAGCGGCTGTGCTCGGAGACCTTCAACGACGAGCCGCGGCGCCTGCGCATCGGCGCCACCCGGCGCGAGCACGCGGTGCTGTTCGAGGCGCTGGACGAAAGCCCCGACGCGCCGGTCGCCGCCGGGCTGTTCCAGCGCTACATGGCGGCCACCTTCGGCCTCAACCCGGATTTTTCCGGCGCCACCGGCGCCGACGGCCGGCGCCGCTTCCGCGCCAGCTACCTGCGGCTGCTGAAGGGCTGGCTGTTCGACAGCAACAACGCCGAGGGCGCGGTCCTCAAGGGCTGGGTGGAGAGCCGCTTCGGCCTGCTGCCCACCTACCACAAGGAGCCGCTGCGCCGCTTCGCCTCGGACGGCTGGCGGCGCTACGGCGAGGAGAAGGGCTCCACCCGCTTCCACAACAACAACATCAACCTCCAGCTCGACCTCCTGTACGAATATTGCCAGTGGTGGATGCGCCGGGGCTGGCCGGAGGCGCCCATGCCGGCCTCGGCCAGCCACATCCGGCTGTTCCGCGGCGTCAACGACTTCGAGGAGCACCACATCGTCGCCCGTCCCGACCGGCGCACGGCGGTGCTGCGCCTGAACAACCTCTGTTCCTTCTCCGTCGAGCGCGACATCGCCGGCCAGTTCGGCGACTACATCCTGGAAACCTGGGTGCCGCTCACCAAGGTGGTCTTCTTCCGCGACATCCTGCCCCGCTACCCCTTCCAGGGGGAGGGGGAGTATCTGGTCGTCGGCGGCGACTACCGGGTGACCGTGTCGCTTCTCTGACCCCACCGACCGCGGACCGCCCGTCCCATGACCGCCCGTTCCATTGCCACCCGTCCCATCACCACCCTCCCGATGACCAACCTTCCCATGACCATCCTCCCGATGACCGCCTTCCCATGACCGATCCTTCGATCCGCTCCCGCGCGCTGGGCGCCTATCTCGGGCTTGCCTGCGGCGACGCGCTGGGCGCCACGGTCGAGTTCCTGACCAAGGGCGAGATCGCCCACCAGTACGGCGTGCACAAGCACATCAAGGGCGGCGGCTGGCTGAAGCTGGCCGCCGGGCAGGTGACCGACGACACCGAGATGTCGATCCACCTCGGCCGGGCCATCCTGGGCGGCCCCGACTGGGACGTCCGGCGCGTGGCGGAGGAGTTCGCGGTCTGGCTGAAGGGCGTTCCGGTCGATGTCGGGGACACCACCCGGCGCGGCATCCGCCGCTTCATCCTGCACGGCACCCTGTCGGAGCCGGAGGCGGAGTACCAGGCCGGCAACGGGGCGGCGATGCGCAACCTGCCGGTGGCGCTGGCCACGCTGGGCGACGACGAGGCTTTCCGCCGCTGGTCGACCGAACAGGCGCACATCACCCACAACAACCCGCTGTCCGATGCGGCGGTGCTGGCGCTCGGCTTCATGGTGCGGCGGCTGGTTCTGGGCGGCGGCGTGCGCGACGTGCGCGACGAAGCCAACGCGCTCGTCGCGCGGCACCGTCCGTTCAAATTCCAGCCCTACCGCGGCCTGTCCACCGCCTTCGTCGTCGACACCGTGCAGACGGTGTTGCACCACTACTTCCAGACCGATTCTGTGGAATCCTGCGTGGTCGAGACGGTCAACCAGGGCGGCGACGCCGACACCACGGGGGCCATCGCCGGCATGCTGGCCGGGGCCACCTACGGGGTGGAGACCATCCCGTCGCGCTGGCTGCGCAAGCTGGACCGCAAGGTCTACGACGAAATCTGCGCCCAGGTGGACGGGCTGCTCGCCCGTGCGCCGGCGCTCAGGAAAGGGTGATCCATGGCCGACGTGATCTTCTACGAGAAGCCCGGCTGCGCCGGCAACGCCCGCCAGCGGCGGTTGCTGGAGGAGGCCGGGCACCGGCTCCAGGTCCGCGACCTGCTGTCGGAACCCTGGACGGCGCGGACCCTGCGCCCCTTCTTCGGCGACCGTCCGGTGGCCGAATGGTTCAACCGCGCCGCCCCGGCGGTGAAGGCGGGGGCGGTCGACCCCGACCGGCTGGACGAGGCGGCGGCGCTGGCCCTGATGGTGGAATCCCCGCTGCTGATCCGCCGCCCGCTGATGCAGGTCGGCGCGCGCCGGGACTGCGGGTTCGAGGCGGGGCGGGTCGACGCCTGGATCGGGCTCGCCGCCCGTCCCGAAGGTGGGCTGGAGGGCTGCGCGCGCCCCGGCATGCCGCCCTGCCCGGCGCCGCCGGCCGAGGCCGGCTGAGAACGCGGTCGGCGGGGGATGACGCGCCCCCCTTGGCTGTCGTAGGTTTGGCAAGACTTGCGCGACGTCGACCGAGGTATCTCCATGTGCGAACTCCTGGGCATGAGCGCCAACGTGCCCACGGACATCTGCTTCAGCTTTCGCGGCCTGATGCGCCGCGGCGGCCAGACCGGCCCCCACCGGGATGGCTGGGGAATCGCCTTTTACGAGGGCAAGGGCTGCCGGACCTTCCACGACCCGGCGCCCAGCTCCGAGTCGGAGATCGCCCGGCTGGTCAGCCGCTATTCCATCAAGTCCTGCGCGGTCATCTCGCACATCCGCCGCGCCAACCGGGGGCGGGTGGCGCTGGAGAACACCCATCCCTTCACGCGCGAGCTGTGGGGGCGCATGTGGAGCTTCGCCCACAACGGCCAGCTCAAGGGCATCAAGCAGCGCACGCTGACCTTCTACGAACCGGTGGGCTCCACCGACAGCGAGCACGCCTTCTGCTGGCTGCTCGACCAGATCCGCATGCATTTCCCCGAGCCGCCCAAGCGCGAGGCGGCGCTGACCCGGCTGGTGCGCGACCTGGCCGCCGACCTCGGGCAGCTCGGCGTCTTCAACATGCTGCTCAGCGACGGCCGGCACCTGTGGTGCCACTGCGCCACCAACCTCGCCTGGCTGACCCGCAAGGCGCCCTTCGGCCCGGCCACCCTGATCGACGACGACATGAGCGTCGACTTCTCCCAGGAGACGACACCCGACGACGTGGTCACCGTCATCGCCACCCGCCCCCTGACCCGCGACGAGGAGTGGACCGTCATGCAGAAGGGGGAGATGGCGGTGTTCCGCGGCGGGCTGCTGGTGCCCTGAGCGGCGGCGGCGCCACGGGCGCTCCGCCCCATTTCCGGAAAGCTCCGACCCGTGGCCGGACCTTATCCGAGCCTTCAACCCGGCGGCGCATGAACAGTTCGTCCTGGCGGTCGGGCCGAACGCGGGTCAAGGGGCGCTGTTGTTCTGCGTGCCGCAACAGTCATTGCCGGTCACGGGGGCTAAATCGAACGGGATATCCGCCGTATCTTCCGGTCCGGGATCAACGGGCGGGCCGGCACCGGACGCCGAGCCCCCCCTTCAACGAAACGGACCAGCCATGAAACTCCTGCGCATCGATTCCAGCCCGCTCGGCGACGCCTCCGTGTCGCGCACGCTGACCGCGTCCATCGTCGAGGCTTTCCGGCGGGCCGAGCCCGGCATCGAGATCATCAGCCGCGACCTGGCTCTGGCGCCGCCGGACCATCTCACCGGCGAGCTGATGCAGGTCGTCAAGTTCCGCAACCTGGAGGGGCTGAACGCCCGCCAGAAGGAGGAGCTGGACCTCACCGACGCGCTGGTCGACGAGTTCCTGGCCGCCGACGTGGTGGTCATCGGCGCGCCCATGTACAACTTCACGGTGCCCACCCAGCTCAAGGCGTGGATCGACCGCATCGCCCAGGCGGGCCGCACCTTCCGCTACACCGAAAAGGGGCCGGTCGGGCTGGCCGGGGGCAAGAAGGTGGTGATCGCCTCGTCGCGCGGCGGCGCCTATTCCACCAGCGACGCGATGAAGGCGCTCGACCATCAGGAGCCCTACCTGCGGACGGTGCTGGGCTTCATGGGCATCACCGACGTCACCGTGGTCCGCGCCGAGGGCGTCGCCATGGGGCCGGAGACCCGCGCCAGGGCCCTGGACGCCGCCGAGGCCGAGATCGCGGCGCTGTTCCTGCCCCAGGCGGCCTGAGCGGCCGGCGCGCGGCCGCCGGTGGCTACGCCAGCCGGTGGCTACGCCATGGCCGCGGCGATCCGCTCCACGGCCTCGGCCAGGGGCAGGTCGAGGCGGGTGATGTTCTGCTGTTCCAGGAAGCGGGCCTCGTTGCGGCTCAGCGGGCCTTCGATCACCGCCCAATGCCGGTCGGCGGAGCGCTTGGCGATCTGGCGGCCGAAGGTGCGCTGGATCTCCTGGTCGAAGCGGCAGCCGAGATAGAGGAAGTGGCGGCCGGCGCGGCGTTCCTGCACCGCCGGCGGGATCGGCGTCTGGATGTCGATCTCCGTCAGGATCTCGACGAAGTCGCTGTCGGAGATCAGGTAGTTGCCGGCCGGGGTGACGCTGCCCGACGGCTTGTAGAGGACGGTGTCCCAGCCCCGCGCCGCGTCGGCCGCCACCTCCGTCCCGTCGGGGGCGTAGTGCTTCACCCATTCCCCGGCGCCCTGCGGGTGGGAGAGCCCCTGGATCTGGCCCCAGGAGGCGCCGGGGCGCCCGGCCAGCAGCCCTTCCAGGACGTTGTCGTACCACACGTCCACGATCATCGGCGGCGCCGGCAGGGCGGCCAGCCAGGCGTGCACCGGGGTGGCGGGGACGGGCTGCCGGAAGAGGCCGTCGAGGATGGCGTCCAGCGTCTTGCGGTGGCGCCGCGTCTCGATGAACTGGGCGACCGCGGTCAGCTGGCTGCGGATGCGCCCCGGGGCGGCGACCTTGGCGTTCAGGCTGCGGGTCAGCTCGGCCGAGTTGCGCGGGATCGGGCAGGCGCCCTCCGGCAGCAGGGCGAAGGCGCCCGGCCCGAGGTAGGGCACCACCCGGCGGGCCTTCAGCGCGGCGGCGATGTCGGCGATGACGACGTCCGGAGCGGCGGCGGGGGCGGTGGTCGCGGTGATGGCGGTGTCGGTGACGGCGGTTTCGGTCATGCTAACCCCTCGTGCGGGCGGACGGGACGGTTGTCCGGATCAGAGTTGTCCGGATTACAGGTAGATCGCCGCTCCGGCGCCGGTGTTGACGGTGGCGTCCTTCAGCCGTTCGACGATGAAGGTGATCTGCTCCCCGGTGATCCTGTGGTGCAGCGGCAGGGCGAGCACGCGGTCCACCGTCTTCTGGCAGACCGGGCAGTCGGCGCGGCTGGCCCCGCGCTCCTGGTAGAACTGCTGGGAATAGAGCGCCTGCCCGTAGTCCGAGCCGTCGATGCCCTGGCTGTCCAGATCCTCCAGGATCGCCTTGCGGCCGCTGGCGGTGAAGCGCGTGCCCAGGTGCACGGCATAGACCATGGGGTGGACGGCGGTGGCGCCCGGCCCCCGGTAGGGCGGCTTGATGCCCTCGAAGGAGGCCATGGCCGCCTCGTAGAGGGCGACCACCCGCTGCCGCTTCTCCAGGATCTCCGGCAGGCGCTTCAGCTGCACGAGGCCGAGCGCCGCGTTCAGGTTGCTCATGGCCGCCTGGAAGGGGACGGTGCGGGTGATGACGACGGTGTTGCGGTGCTCCATCTCGCGCCGGCGCAGGTAGCGCAGCCGGTGCGCCAGATCCCGGTCGTCGGTGACGATCATCCCGCCCTCGCCGGTCAGCAGGACGCCGGGCTCGGAGAAGTCGAAGACGGCGCAGTCGCCGAAGCTGCCGACCAGCTTCCCCTTGTAGGTGGAGCCGACGGCCTCGGTGGAATCCTCGATCAGCGGCAGGCCCCGCTCCCGGGCCAGCGCCGTCAGCTCGTCCCAATGGGCGGGATGGCCGTTGACGTTGCCGGCGAGGATGGCCTTGGTCGCCGGGGTGATCCGCGCCGCCGCCTTCTCCGGGTTCATGGTGTGCTGCCAGTAGTCGATGTCGACGAAGACCGGCGACGCCCCCGCCAGGGCGATGGCGTGCTGCACCTGGTGCCAGCCGAAGGGCGTGCACAGCACCTCGTCGCCGGGGCCGATGTCCAGCGCCTTCAGGACGAGCAGGGTGGCGATGGTGCCGCTGGACACGGCGACCGCGTGGGCGCGGCCGAGCCAGGCGGCGAACGCCTCCTCGAAGCCCTGGGTCATGCGCCCGTCGCTGAGGCCGCCGCCGGTGAGGATGCGGCCCAGCACCGCGATCTCGGCCTCCGAGATGTCGGGATCGACCAGCGGGATGTAATCGCCGGCGTCCCCGCCGGCGCCGTCTTCGGGATTGCTCATTCAGTCGTCCCCGTCCCGCTGGCCGATCACGACGCCGGTCGCCGCCTCCGGCTTGTCGGTGATGAGCCAGCAATGGTTGCTGCCGTCCACGAGGTAGAGGTTGAAGGCGCCCTCCTCGCGGAACGGGTCCTCCGCCATCACCGAGGCGTGCGCCCCGGTGATGTTGGACAGGTCGGGGTGCGCCGCGCGCACGGCGCGCACCACGTCGTCGAGCGACCGGCCTTCCGCGAAGAGGCGGCCGGCGAGGGTGGCGATGGCGTCGATCCGCTCCGGGGACAGGGCCATCGGCGTCACTCCGCGCCGCGCTTCTTGGCCTCGACGGTGATGGGCAGGCGGGTGTCCGCCGGCAGGTCCGGCAGGTCGAGCGTCCAGCCGTTGGCCACCTTGATCCAGCCGCCCCACAGGTCCGGCTTCTCCATCTCCACGATGGGCTCCTCCAGGTCCTTCTTGGCGACGTAGATCGTGTACTGCCCGCCGGCCTTGCGCACCATCACCTTCATGTCGTTCTCTCCGGTTGCTTTGAGGGGGGAATTGGGGGTCGGATGCCGGCGGCTCGCCGCGCCCTAGGCGGCCATCCGCGCGTAGAGGGCGGGCAGCTCGGCGAGCACGGCATCGATCTCGGCCGCCGTGCTGTAGCGGCTGAGGGAGAAGCGCAGGGACGCCGCCGCCTCGGCCGCCGACAGCCCCATGGCGGTCAGAACGTGGCTGGGCGCGGTACCGCCGGAAGCGCAGGCCGCCCCCATCGACACGGCGATGCCGGCGCGGTCGAGGCGAAGCAGCAGGGCCTCGGCGTCGAGGGGGCGCCCCTGCTGGTCGGCGAAGCGGACGCTGCTGGTGTTGGGCAGCCGTGCCGCGCCGGCGCCGTTGACCCGGCTGCCCGGCCAGCCCGCGGCGACGCCGCGCTCCAGCCGGTCGCGCAGGATGGCGG
>JAEZHQ010000456.1 GCA_023416455.1 Pseudomonadota bacterium
GGACGAGATCAACGCCACCGTCGCCCAGATGGACGAGATGACCCAGAAGAACGCGGCGCTGGTCGAGGAGACCACCGCCGCCGCCCAGTCGCTGGCCACCCAGGCCACCGACCTGCGCGCCCTGGTCAGCTTCTTCAAGTCCAACCAAGCCGCCGCCCCGCCGGCGCCGGGCGCCTCGGCCCCGCCCTCCCTCCAGCGCCCCGCCGCCGCGGACAAGCCGGCGCTGCGCGTGGCCGCCAAGCCGGCGGCCCGTGCGGTGGCCCATGCGGTGGCCCATGCGGTGACCAAGCCGGCGGCCCCCGCCAAGGCGGCGGCCGGCCGCACGCTGCAACGCGCCTCCGCCGACGAGGACGACTGGAAGGAGTTCTGATGCCGGCGGCGTCCGCCGCCGGGACGCCGCGCAACGGGCCTCTCCTCCGTCGGGGGAGAGGCCCGTTGCATTGAAGGGGGACCGCCGTGGCGCCACCTTGAGGGGGCTTCATGCGGGAACCGGGACGGCCGGCGCATCGGCCCGTTCCAGCCCAGGAAGGGGGAGCCCGTGACGTCGCGCATCCTCGCCGTCCTCCCCGCCGCCCGCACCGGCCCCGCCCGCGCCGGAGGGCGCCCCGCCGGAAGCCGGGCCGACCGATCTGTAAGGCCGATACGGGGAGTCACGCAGCGGTGGCGGGCCCGAGGGCGGCCGGTCCGGGGCGGGACTTTCTCTTAATGGATCATTAACCAAGGCCCCGGAGGGGCGCCGGCCCCGCTCCGGAGCGGAAAGACCAAGCGCGCGGCTCGGATGCGTGACCGGCTGTATCGGGCTTCAGCCGGCGTGCCAGGGACCGCCGGGGCGGGCGAAGCCTTCGACCCGGTCGCGCAGCTTCTGCACCTGGGAGGGGGTGAGGGCGACGCCGAGGCGCGCCCGGAAGGCGGCGGCGATCGCGCCGCGGGTGGGGCGTTCGCCCTGCGCGGCCAGCGCCCGGTAGATGATGAAGGCTTCGACGTAGCGGCCGACCAGGGCCGGCCGGCGGCGGAGCTGCGCCGCCTGCGGCGTGCCGGCGGCGCGCAGATGCTCGTCGAGGCGCCGGGCGGCCTCCTCCGGCGCTATGGCGGGCAGGGGGACGGGCGGGGCGGGGGCGGGCTCCGGCCGCCCGATGGCCGCCTTGGCGCGGCGGCGGCGCTGGCGCTGGCGCTCGTCGGCGCGCAGCCGTTCGGCGTAGGAGGGGTCGCTGTGCCGCCTTGCGGTCCGTGCCCGGCTGGCGCGGGCGTTGCGTTCCTCGCGCCGGGCGCGCTCGGCCGGATCGCCGAGCAGGAAGGCCAGCTCCTCCGCGGTGAGGCGGAGGAGGTCGGAGGGATCGTCCCGCGCCGGCCCGTCGGGCCGGAGGTCGTCGTCGGTGGCCATGCATGGACAACACCGCCGCGGCCCCGCCGGATCGCCGGTCCGGTCATCGCGGGGAGGCGGCGGCGGCAATTTCCCTCCCCACCGTGGGGCCGGCTCGTGCTAAGCAGGGGCCGCGGAGCCGGCCGCCTTGCGGCCCCCCGCCGACGACACGCCATTCACAGCAAGGACGGGACCCGCCGGCCATGACCCCCAGGCAAGCCCTCCAGCAGCGCCTCGCGGCCCTGGACGCGCACCTTCGTGCGGAAAACCCGAACCTCCTGCCGGTCATCCCGACCTTCCGCAGCTTCGACCGGGTGCTGGTCCGGCTGGGGCTGCTGGGGCCGCACGAATCGCTGACCACGCGCATCCCCTGGTGGCCGATGGTCGCGGTGCTCGGCACCTTCTCGGCCGGCAAGTCCACCTTCCTCAACGGCTATCTGGGGGCGCCGCTGCAAAACACCGGCAACCAGGCGGTGGACGACAAGTTCACGGTCATCTGCCACGGGCCGGAGACGCGCCGCGAGGCGCTGCCCGGCACGGCGCTCAACGCCGACCCGCGCTTCCCCTTCTACCGGATCGCCGACGAGATCGAGAAGGTCGCGGCCGGCGAGGGCAAGCGCATCGACAACTACCTCCAGCTCAAGACGCTGAACGGCGAGCGGGCGCGGGGCAAGATCTTCATCGATTCGCCGGGCTTCGACGCCGACGACCAGCGCCGTTCGGTGCTGCGGCTGGTCGACCACATCGTCGAGCTGTCCGATCTCGTGCTGGTCTTCTTCGACGCGCGCCACCCCGAGCCGGGGGCCATGCAGGACACGCTGAAGCATCTGGTTGCCAAGACGGTGGACCGCGCCGACGCCCGCAAGGTGCTCTACATCCTCAACCAGGTCGACACCACCGCGAAGGAGGACAATCTGGAGGCGGTGTTCGGCGCCTGGCAGCGGGCCATCGCCCAGGCCGGCCTGGTGTCCGGGCGCTTCTACGCCATCTACGACGAGCGCTCGGCGGTGGCCATCGAGGACGAGGCCACGCGCAGCCGCTACGCGGCGCGGCGCGACGCCGACTTCGCCGAGATCCACAGCCGCATCGGCGAGGTCGAGGTCGCCCGCGCCTACCGAATCGTCGGCATGATCGACAGCCTGGTGAAGGAGCTGAACGGGGAGGTCGTGCCGCGGCTGCGTGAGGCCAAGGGGCGCTGGCGCCGCCTCACGCTGATCGGCGACGCCGTGTGGGCGGGGCTGCTGGTGGTGCTGTTCGGCACCATCGCCGCGCTGGCCGGGTCGGAGACGGTGCCGGCCTTCTTCGAGTGGCTGGGCGAGGCACGGCCCGCCTGGGCGGCCGGTCTGCCGGTGCGGGCGATGGTGGCGTTGGGGCTCGTGGGCGGGCTGTTCCTCGCCGGGCATTTCTGGCTGCGCGCCTTCACCGCGCGCCGCGTCGCCCGGACGCTGCCGGACCGCTTCGGCGACGTCGACCTGAACCTGCGCCAGGCCTTCCTGAAGAACACGGGCGTCTTCCGGTCGCTCCTGCGCAAGAGCCCGGTCGGCTGGAGCCGGCGCGCCGAGAAGCGGATCTTCGCCATCCGCGAGACGCTGGCCAAGCACGTCCAGCGGCTCAACGACCTCTACACCGATCCCGCCGGGCGCCGCGGCAAAACGGCGCAGCCGTCCACGGCGGCGGCGGAGTAGGAGCGGGGGCTGTCAGGGACGGCCCTCCTCGGCCCCCTCGGCGACGATGACGTAGGGCTCGGCCGCCCGATCGTCGACGCGCAGGCGGGTCCACATGCCGCCGGTGCCGTGCGCCGCGACCCCGCAGAAGAAGTAGAACTCCCCCGGGGCGGCGGTCTTGAAGTCCACGCGGTCGGTGCCGTTGGGCGGCAGGCCCTGTTCGGGATTCACCGTGTAGGCGCGCGGCAGCGCCACCTCGCCGACCCCGGCCACGTCGGGGAACTGGTCCGGCGGGTAGGCCCGGGTGACCAGCAGGCTGTGCGGCAGCATGCCGTCGTGGTTGAGGAAGCTCAGGGCGACGGTCCAGCCCACCGGCAGCACCACCGTCATGTTGCCCTTATAGTAGCCGTTGAAGTTGAGGGCGCCGTTGTTGGGGTTCCAGCCGGCCTGGACGTCCATGCGGACCTGCTTGCGGTCGGGCAGGAGCGTCATCCAGCTCGGCAGCGGCGTCCCGTCGGCGGCGAGCCCGGAGGGGACACCGCCCAGCGCCCCGGCCACGGCGAGCATCCCGGCGGCCCGCCGGACCGCGCCGCAGCCTCCACGAACCGTCACGGCACAGACTTGCACGGCAACCTCCCACGGGCAGAAGGGGGAAGGGCGCCGGGTGGCGGGCGCCCCTCCGTGGCGGGCGTCATACCGGCGGCGCCTGAACAC
>JAEZHQ010000317.1 GCA_023416455.1 Pseudomonadota bacterium
CCCCCCCGGGGGGGGGGGGGCCGCGCCGGGGGTGTGTGGGCGCGCTCAGGCGCGCCGGGGCATGTGGTGGTGGCCGTGGTCGCACTGGCCGCGGGCGTGCTTGTCGTCGCAACTCTCCGCCGACGGCGACAGGCCGATCCAGGCGTGCAGCGCGTTGGGGTCGAAGCCGGCGCGGCGCTCCTCCCCGACCTGGAGGAGGGGGCGGCGGATCAGATCGCGTTCGGCCAGCAGGAGGTCGAGCGCCTCCGCCTCGTCCAGCGAATCGGGCTGCACCCGCCCGCCCTTCACCGCGGCGGCGCGGCGGTTGAACCATTCCTCCACGGGGCGGTCGCCGAAGAAGGAGCGCAGGGTGTCCGGGGTCAGCGGCTCCGCCGCCAGGTCGCGCTCGACCAGCCGGTGCCCGGCGGCGGCAAGCTGCTGCTTCTGCTTGGCGTTGGCCGTGCAGCCGGCCATGCCGAGGAAGATCACGTCTGCCATGGGTGCTGTGCTCCGCTCCAATCAGGACGAATTTCGTCCAGACTAGCGGCGCGGGCGCCGGGGGTGCGGGTGACGGGATGTCGCACCCCCGGACGGCCCGGGGTCAGTTCAGGCGCTTGTGCGCCTCCTCGACGAACCGGTTGGTGTAGGTCTTGTCGAGGTCGATGGCGGTGGCGGCCACCGCCGGGTCGAAAGCCTTCAGCACCGCGTAGGCGGCCTCGGCGCCCTCGCGGGTGAAGCGGCCGTCGGGCGAGTAGGTCGGGCGGGAATGCTCGAACGCCTGGGCGTAGAGGGTCTGGTTGCCGAGGAAATACTCCGGCGGCAGCACCTTCAGCACCTCCTCGGTGGTCGCCTTGTTCAGCCACAGCATCGTCTTGACGAAGACGTCGACCAGCGCCTGCGTGGTCTTCGGGTTGGCGTCGACGAAGGACTGGGTGGCGTAGAGGACGGCCGCGGGGTAGGGGCCGCCGTAGGTGTCGAGCGTGCCCTTCTCGGTGCGCGTGTCGGCGATGGCGGCGATGTCGCCGTCGGCCTCAAGCTGGCTGATCACCGGGTCGAGGTTGGCGATGGCATCGATCTCGCCGCGCTTGACCGCCGCCACCGCGCTGGGGCCGCCGCCGACGCCGATGAAGGACACGTCGTCCGGCTTCATGCCGTTGCGGACCAGCAGGTAATTGACCATGAAGTTGGTGGAGGAGCCGGGGGCGGTGACGCCGACCTTCTTGCCCTTCAGCTCGGCGACCGAGGTGACGGTGCCGGCCTTCTTCACCGAGGCGAGCACGATGCCCGGATAGCGGCCGAGCAGGGTGAGGGCGACGATGGGCTGTTTCTTGGCCTGCATCTGGACCGTGTGGTCGTAGGCGCCGGTCACCACATCGGCCGATCCGCCGATGAGCGCCTGGAGGCTTTTGGCGCCGCCGCCGAAGTCGTTGATCTCGACCTTCAGCCCGGCCTCCTTGAAGTAGCCGAGCCGCTCGGCCAGGGTCAGCGGCAGATAGTAGAGCAGCGGCTTGCCGCCCACGGCGAGCTTGAGGTCGGTCTTCTCCAGGCCCTGGGCCTTCGCCCCGCCGCCGAAGGCCAGCGCCGCGGCGACCACGCCGGCGGCGGCCAGTTGTCCCAATCGCATGGTGTTCCCTCCCCTTGTGGTTGTCGGATCGCGCCTTGCCCGGCCGGCGCCGCGGCGCTCAGCCCTGGGCCTCGGTGGTTCGCGCCTCCTGCGGGCGCCAGTGCAGCAGGCGCCCCTCGATCACCGTCACCACGGAGTCGATGACCACCACGAAGATGGTCAGCACCAGCATGCCGGAGAACACGCCCACCGTGTCGAACACCCCCTCGGCCTGGTGGATGCGGTAGCCGAGCCCGGCGGCCGAGCCCAGATACTCGCCGACCACCGCGCCGACCATGGCGAAGCCGACCGCCGTGTGCAGGCTGGAGAACACCCAGGACAGGGCCGAGGGCAGATAGACGTGGCGGAAGAGGTGGCGCGGGGTCGCCCCCAGCATGCGCGCGTTGGCGAGCACCACCGGGCTGACCTCCTTGACGCCCTGGTAGACGTTGAAGAAGACGATGAAGAAGACGAGCGTCACCCCCAGCGCCACCTTGGACCAGATGCCGAGCCCCAGCCACAGCGCGAAGATCGGCGCCAGCACCACCCGGGGCAGCGCGTTCACCGCCTTGACGTAGGGGTCGAGCACGGCGGAGACCAGCGGCGCGCGGGCAAACCAGAAGCCGAAGGCGATCCCGGCCACGGTGCCGATGACGAAGGCCAGCGCCGTCTCAAGGAGCGTGATCCCGAGATGGTACCAGATGACGCCGCTGGCGAAGTCGGTCCAGGTGCGCTCCAGGACGGCGAGCGGCGTGCCGAAGAAGAAGGGGCTCAGCAGGTCCGTCGCGGTCAGCACGTGCCACAGCAGCAGGAAGGCGATCAGGACGCCGGCCTGCATCAGCAGGATGACCGGGCGGCCGGGCAGGCGCTTGTTGCGGGGCGTCGCCATGACGGTTCCTCACCTCAGCTTGGTCTGGGCGTAGCCCTTCAGCACCTCCTCGCGCAGCTGCCCCCAGATCTCCCGGTGCAGCTCGAGAAAGCGCGGGGTCATGCGGATTTCCGCCACGTCGCGCGGGCGCTCCAGGTCGACCGCGTGCTCGCCGATCAGCCGCGCCCCCGGCCCGGCCGACAGCACGAGGACGCGGTCGGACAGGGCGATGGCCTCCTCCAGGTCGTGGGTGATGAAGACCACCGACTTGCGGTCGGCCGACCACAGATCCAGAAGCTCGTTCTCCATGAGCTGCCGGGTCTGGATGTCGAGCGCGGAGAAGGGCTCGTCCATCAGCACGATCTTGGGATCGACGATCAGCGTCTGGGCCAGCGCCACCCGCTTGCGCATGCCGCCGGAAAGCTGGTGCGGGTAGCGGTCGCCGAACCGCTCCAGCCCGACCCGGGCCAGCCAGGGGCGGGCGCGCTCGACCGCCTCGCGCCGCGGCAGGCCGCGGAACTCCAGCCCGGCGGCGACGTTCTCCAGCGCCGACTTCCAGGGCATCAGCGCGTCGGCCTGGAACATGTAGCCGGCCTGCGGGTTGATGCCGTCCACCGGCGCGCCGAAGGCCAGCGCGCGCCCCTCGCTGGGGGCGAGGAGGCCGGCGGCGACGTTCAGCAGCGTGGACTTGCCGCTGCCGGTCGGGCCGACGATGGAGACGAACTCCCCGGCGGCGACCGAGAAGCTGACGCCCTGCACCGCCGTGTAGCCGCGCCCGCGGCCGTCGGGGGAGGCGAAAGTGCAGGTCACGCCCTCCAAACGGAGAGCCGGCACCGCTGAACCCTCCGGGTGGAGGGCGGGCGCCGTCACGGCGGCCTCGGCCATGGATGCGTTCCGTCCCTGGGTCGGCTTTTTTCCCATCTTGGCGGAAGCGCGTGGCGACGGCAATGGGCGCGCGTCCGGCCGGCCCGGCGCCGGCGCTCCGCGGCGGCGGTGCATCCACCCTGTTGCGCCGCCACATTCTTAACGAATTCCGGCACTATGTCCGGTGGCTGCCATCAAAACAACGCGAAGTCGGCGCGCAATGCGCAAACTTTTTTCTTTTTTTGGGCGCGTCTGTGCGGTTCCTGTCTCTTCCTCCTCGGCGCCGGGGAGCACTGCCCCTTCGGACAGGCGGCGTGTTAACCATGAAGCAAGCTTTTCCCGTCAACCTTCCCGGCGAAGCAAGGAGGTTGGCATGGCCTTTCGTTCGACGGCGCGGATGATGGTTCTGGGAACGCTGCTGGCCATCGGCGCCGCCGGGGCCGCCACCGCCGACAGCCTGTCGGTGGGACGTCCGCCACCGCCGCCGGCCGCCCATGAGTTTCCGGACGCCACATTGACCCGCGTCGAGCAGGCGGCCTCCACCCTCCTGCGCGTCGACGGCATCATCACCCCCGGCGTCGAGCGGCGCTTCACCGACGCGCTGCGCGCCCTGCCGCCCGACCGGCCGTTGACGGTCGAGCTGTCGAGCCCGGGCGGCTTCACCACCGCCGGCTACCGGATGATCGACCTGATGCTGGCGGAGCGCCGCGCCGGCCGCACCATCGCCACCCGCGTCCGCGGCGGCGAGTCCTGCGAGAGCATGTGCGTCGGCCTCTATCTCGCCGGCTACCCGCGCTACGCCGCGCCGACGGCCGAGTTCATGGTGCACGCCCCGCGGCTGGCCGAGAACGGCCGCATGACCCTGCGCTCCACCGACGCCATGGTGAAGCGGCTGGTGGCGCTGGGCGTCTCGCCGGGCTGGATCGAACAGGTCAAGGCCGCCGGCGGCTTCTCCGGCGACGTCGACTACCGCGAGCGCGCCGACCGTCTGGCCGCCGCGCGGGCCAACATCGTCACCGACCTGATCCCCTGATCCCCGTCACGCGCCGCCGCCCCGGCGCCGCCGCGGCGCCCGCTCAACCGGCGGCCGGGCGCGGGCCGAGCAGGATGACGGCGGTGCCGGCCAGGCACAGCGCGGCTCCGGCGAGGTCCCAGCGGTCCGGCTCCGTCCCTTCCACGAGGCGCAGCCAGACCAGCGAGGCGACGATGTAGATGCCGCCGTAGGCAGCGTAGGCGCGCCCGGCGAAATCGGCGTCGACCCGGGTCAGCACGGCGGCGAACAGCACCAGCGACAGCACGCCCGGCACCAGCCACAGGGGCGAGCCGCCGAGCCTCAGCCAGGTCCAGAAGGCGAAGCACCCGGCGATCTCCGCTGCGGCGGCGAGGCCGTAGGCGGCGATGGACATCATGACGTCTCTCCGGCACGGCGCGGGACGCGCCTTTGTAATTTTGGCGCGGGACGCGCCTTTGAATTTTTTTGCGCGGGACGCGCCTTTGAATTTTGGCGCGGCCGATCTTAGCCGGTCGGAGAGCGGGAGCAACAGCCCCGCCCGGCCCCTGCTGTCCGCTCCGCCGACCCGATGCCGGCCGGCCTTGCCGTGCCGGTCCACGCATCGGGACGGGATGTTTCCTTCGCCAAGCGCAACCTCAGCGTTATCCGGCCCGGCGACGCGCTTTTGCTGGTCGGCCCGGCCGGCCGAGACGGTTCCGAATCCGCAACGTGATGTTAACGGCTTGCCGCCTAAGAACGGCTTGGTCGGCGCAAGTGCGCGCGACGCCTGCCCCCTTCGATGGACCGACGCTCCCGTGGATGCCAGCAGCACCGGTGAACACCATTCCTCCCTGATCCCTCACCACGCCGGCCGCCGGCTCATGCCGATGGACTGGCTGTGCCTGCTGGCCGGCGGTGCCTCGGCCCTTGCGCTGCTTGCCGCGGCGGGCGGCGATTCCGGCGTCGTCGTCCCGGCGTTCCTGCTGGTGGCCGTCATCACGGCGCAGGCGGCCCTGGCGGCGCGGCGCGCCCGCGCCGCGGCGGCGGCGCTGGCCGACCGGGATCGCCGGCTGGCGGCGGCGCGGGAGGATCTGGCGGCCAGCCGGCAGCGCCTGCACGACTTCGTCGAGGCGGCGTCGGACTGGTTCTGGGAGACCGGGGCCGACCACCGCTACCGCTTCGTGTCGGAGCGGCTGGGCGCCATGCTGGGGCACGACCCGGAGCCGGTCTTCGGACGCTCGCTGCTCGACCTCGCGCCGCTGGTTGAGGACGCCGACACCTGGCTCGAATACAAGGCCGACATCGAGGCGGGCCGGGTCTTCCGCGACCTGGAGGTGTCCTTCGCCGACGAGGCCGGCGAGACCCGGGTCTTCCGCCTGAGCGGCCAGCCGGTGTTCGACGGCCAGGGCCGCTTCGCGGGCTATCGCGGAACCGGCATCGAGACCACCGTGGAGACCATGGCGCTGGTCGAATCGCGCTTCATGCACGCGGTGGTCCACGACGCGCTCGACAGCATTTCCGAAGGCTTCGTCCTGTTCAATCCGGACGGCCGGCTGATCTTCTGCAACGATCGCTACCGCCAGGCCTATCCGAACCTCGCCGACGTCCTGGTCCCGGGCGCCGCCTTCGAGGACATCCTGCGCGCCGCCGCCGAGCGCGGCGGCTACGAGGGCGACGGGCGGGACATGGAGAGCTGGATCGAGAAGCGGCTGAAACGCCACCTCCTGCACAGCGATCCGGTGGACGGCCGCCTGTCCGACGGCCGCTGGTACCGCATCAGCGAGCACGCCACCGGGGCTGGCGGAATCGTCAAGATCCTCATGGACATCACCGAGCTGAAACGGCGCGAGGAGGAGCTGGCCGGCCAGACGGCGCGGCTGGAGGCCAGCGTCAGCGACCTCAGCGAGAGCGAGCGGCGTTACCGGCAGCTGGTCGAGCTGGCGCCCTACGGAATCGCCATCTGGGACCGCCGCGCCGTGCGCTTCGCCAACGCCGCCGCCGCCTCGATCCTGGGCGTCGGCGGCGACGGCGGGCTTCAGGGCGCGGCGCTCGGCCGCTTCATCGAGGACGCCGCCGTCGAGGCCCGCCTCGCCATGGCGGCGGAGGGCGACGGCCAGCGCGTGGAATGCGAGGCCATCCGCCCCAACGGCGAGCGCCGCCATCTGGAGATCGGCGCCTACCCGGCCGCCTACCAGCGCGAACCGGCGGTTCTGCTGGTGCTGAACGACGTCACGGACCGGCGCCGGGCGGAGGCCGAACTCCAGCGCTCGCAGAAGATGGAGGCGGTCGGCCGCATGGCCGGCGGAATCGCCCACGAGTTCAACAACATGCTGACCGCCATCGGGGGCTTCGCCCGGCTGGCCGAGCGCAACCCCGGCGACGAGGCGCGGGTGGTGACCTGCGTGCGCGAGATCGCCAAGGCGTCCGACCGGGCGGCGGCGCTGACCGCCCAGCTCCTCGACTTCTCCCGGCGGCGCGCCTCCGACGAGACCGAGGTGGTGGCGCTCGCCCCGCTGGTGCGCGACCTGAAGGTCTTCCTGAAGCCGCTGATGAGCGCCGGCATCGACCTCGACCTGCGCATCCTGGACGAGGACGCCCACGCGGTCGCCAACCCGGTGACCCTGAACCAGGCCATCCTGAACCTGGCCCTCAACGCCCGCGACGCCATGCCCGAGGGCGGGCGGCTGGAGGTGTCGCTGTCGGTCGAGACGCCGGGCAGCGCCTTCTTCGCCCGCCACGAGGAGCTGGCGGGCGGGCGCTATGCGGTGATCCGGGTGGCCGACGAGGGCGTCGGCGTGCCCGAAGCGATCCGCGACCGCATCTGGGAGCCCTTCTTCACCACCAAGGAGCCGGGCAAGGGCACCGGACTCGGGCTCTGGATGGTCTATGGCACGGCGCGGCAGGCCGGCGGCACCGTGGAGTTGACGACGCCTGCTGGCGGCGGCAGCGTCTTCTCCATCTACCTTCCGCGGGTCGAGGCTCCGGTGGTGCGGCCAGCCCCGGCACCCCGTCCGCTGCTGCCGGAGGGCGAGGCGGCCTCCATCCTGCTGGTCGATGACGAGCGTGCCGTGCGCGCCTATCTCACGCTCGCGCTGACCGAGGCCGGTTGCCGGGTGGTGCAGGCGGAGGACGGCGTCGACGCGCTGGAGAAGTACGATGCCCACGGCGGCCTGTTCGACTGCCTCGTCACCGATCTCGCGATGCCACGCATGGGGGGACCGGAGCTGGTGGCGGAGATGGCACGGCGGAACCCCAACCTGCCCGTCCTCTTCCTCAGCGGCTACGCCTCCCACGAGAAGGCGGCCGCACTGCTATCCGTAAGCGGCCGCAAGCTGCTGATGAAGCCGGTCAGCCCGGAGGACCTGATCGAAGGCCTGCGCGAGGTGATGGCGGAATGAGGGCGGTATGAC
>JAEZHQ010000341.1 GCA_023416455.1 Pseudomonadota bacterium
GGTGTGGGCGGCCAGCACCCGCCGCCGCGCCGCCCGGCCCAGCCGGCGCGCCTGGTCGCCCGGGGTGTCGCGCAGCCAGCGCATCACCTGATCGCCGTCGCCGGTGATCAGGATCTCCTCGCCCGGCGTGAACAGGCTGTCCAGCCCCGGCCAGGGGTCGCTGATGATCGGCGTGCCGCAGGCCGCCGCCTCGAACAGGCGCACGCTGGGCGACCAGCCGGCGGCCACCATGTCGGCGCGGGTCACGTTCAGGGTGAAGCGCTGGGCGTTGTAGAAGCGCCGGTGCTCGGCCGGCGGCAGATGGTCGATGCGGGTGACGTTGGCGGGCCAGCCGATCTCCGCGTCCGGATACTGCGGCCCGGCGACGATGAAGCTGCCGCGCTCCAGCGCCCGTGCCGGCTCCACAAGCAGGCGCTCCAGCGTGGGCTGGCGGTCGGGGCTGTAGGTGCCGAGATAGCCGAGGTCCCAGCGCACCGGCCCGAGTTCCGGGTAATAGGCGTCGGGATCGACCGAGCAGTGGAGCACGCGCGCCCGCCGCGCCCCGAACTCCCGCTCCAGGCGGGCGAGGGTCGGCCCGCCGGTGAAGGACAGGTAGAGGTCGAAGCCGGGCACCAGCTCGGCCGAGAGGTAGTCGAGGCCGCCGCGTTCCAGCCCGGCCAGCGTGACCGGGGTGTCGATGTCGTAGAAGGCGGTGGCGCCCTCGGCCGTCTCCTGCACCCAGCGGCCGACGGCCACCCCGTCGGGCACGTAGGAGCCGACGACGACGAGGTCGGCGGCGCGCACCGCGTCGGCGTGGCGGCCGGCCAGCTCGTCGAGGCCGCCGTAGAGCGCGACCCGGCAGAAGCCGGGGTCGGGCAGGTCGCGGCTGCCGGCGTACCACGGCTTGTCGCGCTCCAGGAACAGGATCCGGTGCCCGCGCGCCGCCATGCCCTTCAGCAGCGCCCGGTAGGTGGTGGCGTGCCCGTTCCCCCAGGACGAGGTGATGGACAGGCCGAGAACCACGACGTCCAGCTTGCGCCCCATCACACGCCCTCCTTGATGCCGGTTTCAGCCCCGGTCAGCAATCGTTCGACGAGCACGGCCCGGTGGTCGTAGGTGTGCTCGGCCAGGACCCGGGCGAGCGCCGCCCGGCCGATCGCCCGCGCCCGCTCCGGCGTCAGGGCGGCGAGCAGGGCGGCGACCTCGGCGCCGTCGTGGGCGACCAGCACCTCGCGCCCCGGCTCCAGGAAGGCGGCGATGCCCTCCCAGGCGTCGGTGATCAGGCAGGCGGCGGCGCCCGCCGCCTCGAACACGCGGGTGGCCGGGGAATGGCCGGTCTCCGCCATGCTGCGGCGGCTGATGTTGAGCACGGCAAGCGCGCCGGCGTTCAGCGCGTTGTGGTCGGCGGTGTAGACGTGGCCGAGGACGCGGACGTTGGCCGGCACCGGCTTGTCGTGCCAGCCGTTGCCGGCGAGCAGGAAGCGGCGCTCCGGCAGGCGGGCGGCGGCCTCCAGGAAGAAGCGCTCGACCCGCTCCTCGCGGTCGGGAAGGCGGTTGCCGAGGAAGGTCAGGTCGCTCTCGAAGCGCGCCTCGCGCGGCACCGGGTGGTGCGTCCCGGGGTCGAGCGCGTTGTAGACCGGCACGCAGCGGCGCGCCCCCAGCGCGCCGTAGGCGGCGACCACGGGCGGGCCGCCGCCGTAGGTCAGAACCAGGTCGTAGCGCGGCACCAGACCGTGCAGCGCCGCGCCGGGATCGGCCTTCAGCTCCGCCAGCGTGGCCGGCGCGTCGACGTCCCAGTAGACGGCCAGCCCGCCCGGCCGGCGGATCGCCAGCACGCCCTCGGCCAGGGCGTCGTCGAACACGCCGACCCCGCTCGCCTTCACCACCACGTCGGCGCCGCGCCCGGCCTCCAGCGCGCGGTGCAGCCCGTCTTCGTCGGCCGGGTAGACGACCACCCTGGCCCAGGGCGGGTCGGCGATGTCGCGGTGCTTCTGGCGGTCGTAGGCGTCCGGCTCGTAGAAGGTGACGCGGTGGCCGCGGGCGGCCAGCGCGCGGATGATGCCGCGGTAGTAGGTGGCGGCCCCGTTCCAGTAGGCGGAGACCAGGCTTGAGCCGTAGAACGCGATGTCCAGGCCGGCCATCAGGCGATGCCCTCCTTAATGGGTTCGGCGGTTCCCGCCGCGGGTTCGGCGGCTCCCGCCGCTGCGGTGGGCGCGCCCAGCGCCCGGCAGACGGCGAGCAGCTCGCCGACGCGGTGGGCGCAGGTGTGGCGGCGGCGGATGGTGTCCAGCCCGCTGCGCGCGAGGCTGGCCGCGATGTCGCGGTCGTTGAGGACGACGCGCAGAAGCGCGGTCATGGCGGCGCCGTCGCGGGCGACCAGATAGTCGCTGCCCGGGCGGAACAGCCCCTCGCAGTCGTGCCAGGGGGCGCAGATCAGCGGGATGCCGCAGGCCAGCGCCTCGAAGACGCGGATGGTCGGAATGCCGGGCAGGGCCTCCACGTAGGGGCGGCGCGGGACGTGGACGGTCACCCGGTGGCGGGCGAAGACGGCCGGCGCCTTGTGGTTGGGCAGCCAGCCGCCATAGGCGATCCCGGCCGCCCGCAGCGCGCGCAACGCCGCCTCCGGGTAGCGCACGCCGTGGATCCGGGCGGTCAGGCCGAGCCGGCCGGCCGGCTCCAGAAGATACTCGTGCAGCTCCGCCTTGCGCTCGTCGTCGCCCCAGTTGCCGATCCACACCAGATCGCCCTCGACCGGCTCGCCCGGCAAGGGGTGGAACAGCACGGTGTCGGCGGCCTCGTGCCAGGTCCAGGCGCGGCCGGCCCAGCCCAGCGCCAGATAGCGCTGGCGCAGCACCTCGCCGAAGGCGAGCACGCCGTCGTAGGCGTCGAGGTCCAGCGCCGCCATCTCCTCCGGCCGGGAGACGGCGCGGTGATGGGTGTCGTGGAACAGCAGGCGGAAGCGTCCGCCGGCGGCGCGGCGGCGCCCGATGGCGGCGACCAGGGCGGGGTCGGTCCATTCGTGCACCAGGACCACGTCGGCCCCGTCCAGAGCCTCGTCGAGGTCCAGCGCCGCGGGGTCGTAGGCCCGCGACGCCAGGCCGGGGAAGTTGCGGGCGAATCCGGCCAGGGTCTCGGCGCCGGCCGGCTCGGCCAGCAGGTTGGCGCGGCTCCAGCCGTCGGCCGGCTCGAACACGCGCACCTCGTGGTCCTGGGCCAGCAGCTCGCGCACGACGCCGCGCAGGAAATGGGCGTTGCCGTGGTTCCAGCAGGATTGCAGGGAATGGCAGAAGAGGACGAAACGCATCGGCTCCCGCTTTGTCTCGGGGTGTCGGGTCGGCGGCGCCCCTCGGGGCGCGGGTGGACACTCTTCCGCGCGGCGATGCGGCTGCGAAGGCTGGGAAAAGCGGTACCCTCCCGTGCCTATGCCGATGGCGGTGCGCGCGCGACCTCCTAAGCAGGTTTTCCGAACTCCGCCCACACAAACTCCGCCCACACATGGGCGGGCTCGGAAAACCTGCAAAACCATAGAGTCCGCAGGGCTCGAAAGGCCGGGCCTGTGGCCCGATCTGGAGAAACCTGCTTAGCGCCCCGGCTCCCGGATTGCAAGCGCCCGATCGAAGAA
>JAEZHQ010000253.1 GCA_023416455.1 Pseudomonadota bacterium
CGCCACAGCCGTCCAGCCTTCCCTCATCCGCCGACCGATCATTTTCCGCGAACCTCCACGCCCTGCCGTGTGCCGCCGAACAGGAAGTTCGACGGGTCGTTCTCGATGCGCGTGACGACCCGGGACAATTGCCCGGACAGGTCACGCAGCTGGGTGATCAACAAGGTCAATTCATACAGGCCGGTGCCGGTAAAGTCGCGCACGGGTTCACGATTCTCGCTGACCATCGCGTTGAGCTGGCCGGCGGCCTGCCGCAGCGCCTGGACCAGCTCGCGCGCGTCGCCGGTCAGCGCCCGGGTGCCGCCCTCCACGGCGGTCAGGGTGCGGTTGGCCTGGGCCAGCGTCTGGCCGAGCTGCGCCCCCACCGGCTCCAGCCCCTCGAGGGTCCGCCCGGCCTGGGCCAGCGTGGCGTCGAGCCCGCGGGTCGCCTTGGCCAGCTCATCGGTCAGCGTGCGGGTGTTGGCCAGGATGGCGGCGATCGCCGCCTGGTTCTGCGGGGTCAGCAGGTCGGCGATGCGGTTGGTCAGGTCCAGCGCGCGGTTGAGCAGCTGGGGGGCGGCGTCCACCACCACGGTCAGCGTGGAGGGGCGCGAGGGGATCACCGGGATGCCGCCGCCGCCGTCGCCGGCCGTGCGCAGCGGCTCGCTCATCTCGGTGCCGCCGGACAGCTGCACATAGGCGCCGCCGGTGATGCCCTGGACCTCCAGCGAGGCGATCGAGTCGGTCTTGATCGGCGTGCCTTCCTGAACCTCCACGGTGACGCGCACGCGGGTCACGTCGTTGGGATCGAGGCGGATGTCGGTGACCGTGCCGACCGGGATGCCGCGGTAGCGCACCGGGCTGCCTTCCTGGAGCCCGGTCACCGAGCCGGTGAAATAGATGCGGTAGGGCTGGCGGGTCTCCTCGAGCTGGATCTTGGCGACCCAGGCGGTGAAGGCCAGGAGGCCGGCGAGCAGGGTCAGCACGAAGCCGCCGACCAGGATGTGGCTGGTGCGGGTTTCCATGGCTTGGGGTCAGGCCTCCGCATGGCGCGCGGCGCGGCCGCGCGGTCCGTGGAAATAGGCGTGGATCCAGGGGTGGGGGTCGTCGAGATGCCGGGCCAGCGTGGCGACGCGGATCCGGCGGTCGACCAGGACGGCGATGCGGTCGCAGATGGAGGTCAGGCTGTCCAGGTCGTGGGTGACCATGAAGACGGTCAGCCCCAGGCTGCGCTGAAGGTCGCGGATCAGCTGGTCGAAGGCGGCGGCCCCGATGGGATCGAGGCCGGCGGTGGGCTCGTCGAGAAACAGGATCTCCGGGTCGAGCGCGAGCGCCCGCGCCAGCCCGGCCCGCTTGACCATGCCACCCGACAGCTCCGCCGGGTACTTGGCCCCGGCGCCCGCGGGCAGGCCGGCCATGGCGATCTTGACCCGCGCGATCTCGGCGGCGAGCGCGCGGGGCAGGCCGCTGTGCTCCTTCAGCGGGACCATGACGTTCTCCGCCACGGTCATGGAGCTGAACAGGGCGCCGTTCTGGAACAGCACGCCGGTGCGCGCCTGGAGCGCCACCCGCTCCGCCGCCGCCAGCCCGGCGGTGTCGCGGCCCAGCAGCTCCACCGTTCCGGCGGCCGGCCGGATCAGGCCCAGGATCTCCTTCAGCAGCACCGACTTGCCGGTGCCGGAGCCGCCGACAACGCCCAGCACCTCGCCCCGGCGCACGTCGAGGTCGAGCCCGTCGTGAATGAGCTGCCGTCCGAAGCGCGTCACCAGGCCGCGCACGCGGATCACCGCCTCGCCGGCGTCCCTCCCCGTTCCCTCGTCAGGCGTCACGGCTCCTCACAGCTTCAGGAAGGAGAAGAGGACGGAGAACAGGGCATCGATGACGATGACCAGGAAGATGGATTCCACCACCGCCTTGGTGGTCAGCGTGCCCACGCTCTCGGCGCTGCCCGACACCTTCAGCCCCTCGTAGCAGCCGACCATGGCGATGACCAGGGCGAAGACCGGCGCCTTGACGATGCCGACCAGGAAATGCGGCAGGGTGACCGCCGTGTGGAGCTGGCGGATGAACTGCCCGAAGGTGATGTCGAGGGTGGCGTAGCTCATCACCGCCCCGCCGAGCAGCCCCATCACCGCGGCGTAGAAGGACAGCAGAGGCAGGCTGACCATCAGCGCCAGCGCCCGCGGCACCACCAGCAGCTCGACCACGTCGAGGCCCAGCGTGCTGATGGCGTCCACCTCCTGGTTCACCTTCATCGTGCCGATCTGGGCGGTGAAGGCCGAACCGGACCGCCCCGCCACGATGATGGCGGTCATCAGGATGCCGATCTCGCGCAGGATCGAGACGCCCAGCAGGTTGACCACGAACAGCTCCGCCCCGAAGCGGCGCAGCTGGTCGGCGCCCTGGAAGGCCAGCACGACCCCGATCAGGAAGGACAGCAGCCCCAGGATGGGCAGGGCGTTCAGCCCGGTCTGCTCGATGTGGAACAGCACCGCCCGGCCGCGCAGCCGCCCCGGGTTGAGCAGCAGCCGGCCGAAGGTGATGGTGACGAGGCCGAGGAAGGACAGCAGGTCGCGTCCTTCCCGGGCCACCTCCACCGTGGTGCGGCCGGTGCGCGCGAGCATGTCGAGGATCGGGTGGACGGCCGGCTCCGGCTCGCCGGGCTGGCGCTCGACCCGGCGCACCGCCTCGAACAGGGCGGTGTGCTCCGGCCGCGGGCCGGCCACCGACACCGCATGCCCGGCCGCCGCCAGCCGGTCGGCCAGCGTCGCCAGCAGGTAGGCGCCCGCCGTGTCCATGGCCTCCAGCCGCGACAGGTCGAGCCGCAAGGCGCCGCCTGCGGCCGTCCCGTCGCCCAGGGCGAAGGACTCCAGCCCCCGCGCGGCGGCGGCCGCCGAGCGCAGCTCCCAGCGGCCCAGCGCAACCACCTCCCAGCCGCCATCGGCGCCGCGCGCCGATTCCAGCCGAGCATCAGCGCCGGGCGCCGATTCCGTCGCGGCTCCCTTGCGAGCCATGCTCCCCCTGCCCTGCTGCATCCTCATCCCGAATGGTGTTGCCGTGGCCCCTCCAGGCCGGGCCGCGGGCGGCCCGACCGGAGAAACCCGACCGGAATCCCGGGCAAACTTGGCCGCAAGCAACCGCTGCGGTCAACCGCCGCGGCGTCCGGCGCCGGCACCGGACGCCGCGGCTCCCTGCCGGTTTGCACCGGCGGGACGGCCCCGATACTATGCCCTGCGCCCCGTTGAGGAACCCCGCCCACCATGTCGAATACGATCAACCTCAAGGACCACATCCGCGGCATTTCGGATTTTCCGAAGCCCGGCATCCTGTTCTACGACATCTCGCCGCTGCTGGCCCACGCCGAAGCCTGGCGCACCGCGGTCGACCGGCTGGCCGAGGCCATACGCCCCCACGAGCCCGACCTGCTGGTCGGCATCGAGTCGCGCGGCTTCCTGATCGCCGCCCCCCTGGCCATGGCGCTGGGCAAGGGCTTCATCATGGTGCGCAAGCACGGCAAGCTGCCGGGCGACAAGGTCGGGCATTCCTACGACCTGGAGTACGGGACCGACACCATCGAGGTGCAGGCCGACGCCATCCGGCCGGGCCAGCGCGTCGTGGTCCTCGACGACCTGCTCGCCACCGGCGGCACCATGGTGGCGGCCATCAACCTGCTGCGCCAGGTCGGCGCCGACGTCCGCGCCGCCGCCTTCCTGGTCGAGCTGACCTTCCTCAACGGCCGCGAAAAGCTGGACATCCCCAGCATCTCGCTGATGGCCTATGACAGCTGACGGCGGAATCGCCGGCGCCTGACCGCCGGCGCCGGAATGCACCGCCGGCGGGCGGCCAGCCCAACCGGCGGGCGCATGCCCATTTGTTGGGCGACCGCCGCACCCCCAACCCGCCGGCCGGCCGCCGGCCGGGCGGGGGTGCGGCATGGCATGGGCTTTGCCTCGAATCCCTGTCCACCATCGCTCGGCAGGGCGCCCATGACCCATCTGGCCCCGGTGATTCTGGAAACGCCCCCTCTGCTGGCCGTCCGGCCGCCCGAAACCGTGTCCATGCGCACGCGCGACGGGGTGCGCCTCGACGCCGACGTCCATCGTCCGGACGCCGCCGGCCCCTGGCCGGTGCTGCTCCTGCGGGTGGCCTGCGGACGGCGCACCGCCTTGACCAGCCATTACGCCCACCCGCGCTGGTACGCGGCGCGCGGCTATGTGGTGGTGGTGCAGGACGTGCGCGGCCGCGGCAGCTCGGAGGGCCGCTTCCAGCCCTTTGCCGCGGAGCGGGAGGACGGCGCCGACGCGGTCGCCTGGGCGGCCTCGCTGCCGGGGTCCAGCGGCGTGGTCGGCCTGTACGGCTGCGGCTACGCCGGCATGGCGCAGTGGCTGGCCCTGGCCGAGCGCCCCGAGGCCCTGCGCGCGCTGGTGCCGGCGCTGGCCGGCTGGGACGTCTTCTCCGACTGGGCCGCCGAGGGCGGCGCCTTCCGGCTGGCCGACGCCATGGGCTGGGCGCTGCGCTGCGCCGCGGAGTCCGCCCGCCGCGTCGAGGACGGCACCGCCTACCGCGCGCTGCTGGACGCCGCCCGCAACCTGCCGCTGGACGACGAGATCCCGTCGCGGCCCAAGGTTCTGCGCGACTACGCGCGCCATTCCCATTACGACGACTGGCTGACCACCCCCGGCCCCGGCGGCACCTGGGACGCGCTGTCGCCGCGGGCCGCCCTGGCCGGTGCGGCGACGGCGGTTCCGGTCCTGCAGATCGGCGGCTGGTACGACCCCCGCCTGTCCGGCATGCTCGACGCCCACGAAGCCCTGGCCGCCGGAGCCGCGGCGCCGGTGCGGCTGCTGGTCGGGCCATGGACCGCCGCGGGAACCGTCGCGGAGGCCGCGGCCGGGCGGGACGGCGACGCTCCGTCGCTGGACGGCCTCCAGCTCGCCTGGTTCGAGCGTTTCCTGAAGGGCGTGCCCAACGGCGCCGAGCGGGCCGGCCCGGTCCGGCTGTACGATGTCGGCGCCCGGCGCTGGCGCGATCTTCCGGCCCTGCCGCCTGCCGACCGGCCGCTCCACCTCGGGGGCGACGGGCGCTTCGTCCGCCGCGCCGGCGGCATCCTGCGCGAGGAGGCCCCGACCGAGGCCCTGCTGGACGTGCTGGTGCAC
>JAEZHQ010000426.1 GCA_023416455.1 Pseudomonadota bacterium
TTGCTGATCGACGGGAAGAAGGTTGGCGAAGGCACCGTCGGCACCGCGGCCAAGGACTACAGCTTCACCGTCGACGCCGCCCGCGGTGCGGCCCACAAGGTGCAGATCCAGTACGACAACGACGCCACCATCAACGGCCAGGACCGCTCGCTGATCGTCAACACGGTCACCATCAACGGCAAGGCGGTGAAGCCGACCGACGGCATCGTCACCTATGACAAGGGGGCGCTGGACGGCAAGGACGTGGTCAAGGGCCAGCCCGGCCTGTGGTGGAACGGCACGCTGGTCGTCGATGCCGACAAGAGCTTCTTCCCCGGCACCGGCGGCGGAACCGGGGGCGGCACCGGTGGCGGCACCGCGCCGCCCACCGGCCCGGCCTTCTATGTGGCGACCGACGGCAACGACCGCTGGTCCGGCCGCCTCCCCGCCCCCAACGCCGACGGCACCGACGGCCCGAAGGCGACCCTCATCGGCGCGCGCGACGCCATGCGCGCGAACCCCGACATCGACGTCACCTACGTGCGCGGCGGCGACTACTACATGAAGGAGCAGCTCTGGCTGGACGCCAAGGACTCCGGCGTGCGCTTCGCCGCCTACGGCGACGAGACGCCGGTCTTCCACGGCGGAACGCTGATCGAGACCTGGGTGTCGCGCGGCAACGGCCTGTGGAGCGCGCAGCTCCCGGCGGGCACCAGCCCGGTTCTCGACCTGACCATGGACGGCGAGCGCCAGACCATCGCGCGCACGCCCAACGCCGATCCGTCCAAGCCCATCGACGGCGGCTGGCTGATCGCCACCGCCGGCCGGCCGGGGCTCGATCCCGCCACCCAGTTCGCCTTCAAGGCCGGCGACCTCCCGGTCTACGCGAACACCAGCGGCCTGATGGCCAGCGTCTTCACCAAGCACGGCTACGACAACGTGATCGTGCCGGTGAAGAGCATCGACTACGCGACCAACACCATAACCCTGGCCCAGGGCAGCTACGATGCCTTCGGCGCCGGCAGCCGCTTCTACCTGTTCAACGGGCGCGACCAGCTGGACGCCCCCAGGGAGTGGTTCTACGACGCAGCGTCGAACCAGATCCTGTTCCGGCCGGAGGGTGGAAGCCCAGTCGGCCATCAGGTCGTCGCCGCCCAGATGCCGGTCCTGATCGGCCTTGGCGGGGCCAGGAACGTGACCATCGAGGGGCTGACCCTGGCCGACGGCGGGCCGAACGGGCACGCCGTCTTCGCCGACAACGCCGCCGGCCTGACCTTCAAGAACAACAGCGTGACCAACGTCGGCTACGGCATCACGGTGCAGAACAGCGCCAACACCGCCATCACCGGCAACCATTTCGACCACACCGGCCTCGAAGCCATCTTCGTCAAGGCCAACTCCAACCACACGCAGATCGCCAACAACCTGGTGCAGCACGCCGGCGCGGTGGACCACGGCGGCGATGCCGTCTGGGTCAACGGCAGCTCCGACGTCACCGTCACCCACAACCGGATCGAGGACACGCCGGGCAAGGCCATCGCCATCGGCTCGGTCCAGTCCTCGGGCGACGCCTCCTACCGCAACACCGTCACCTACAACCAGGTGGTCAACGCCAACCTGGAGACCAGCGACGGCGGCGGCATCTACGTGATCAACCGGCAGCAGGACCTGACCGGCCACGTCATCGCCTACAACGAGGTCACCGGCACGACCGCCTTCGGCAACGTCCGCTGGGACGGCAGCGTCTCCCCCACCTTCTTCGACCCCAAGTCGCTGGTCAGCTGGGGCATCTACCTGGACGACTGGACAAGCGGGGCGACCGTGACGGGCAACCTCGTCCACGGCAACGTCGGCGGCGTGTTCCTTCACGGCGGCTGGAACAACACCGTCACCAACAACGTGATCGCCGACAACAGCGGCCACCAGATCGGCCTCCAGCAGAGCGTCGGCTGGGGCGGCTGGAAGGGCACGCCGATGGCCGGCAACGTCATCGCCGAGAACATTTTCGGCCTCGGCGAGGGGGCCGCGGTCAGCCTCGACGGGCCGGCCACGGCCGGGCGCTTCCAGGGCAATTTCTACGCCGACCTGGCGCCGTCCGAGGCGCTGTTCCAGGCCTGGCCGCAGGTGATGGCGAGCGGCCACGCGGGCCGGCTGGCCGACTGGCAAGCGGCGGGCTACGACCGGGATTCGCTGGTCCTCGACCCCCGCTTCGTCAACCCGGCGCAGGACGACTACGCGCTGGCGGCGGACTCGCCGGTCTTCCAGCACGGCTTCGACGCCCTGCCGCTCGACCAGATCGGTCTGCTCGCCTGAACCGCCCGCCCGGCCGGTCACGCCGCCCGTGACCGGCCACTCGGCTGTCCGTCCACTGTCTTTCGGCATATTTTCATCGCCGGTTCTATGGGGCATGTTCTGCCCGGTTTCGGCAGCCCGAACGGACAGGTGGCCCGGCGATGAGCGCGGCGGCAACGGCAACGACGACACGCCATGTCGTCTTCGAAGTCTCCGGCAGGGTGCTGGCCCTGCCGGCGGCGGCCGTGCGCCGCGTCCTGCCCCTGCCCCTTCTGGACCATCCCCCCGCCACCCCGCCGCTCCTGGAAGGCGTGCTCCGCTACCGCGGGCAGGCGGTCCCGGTGCTGCGGCTGGACCGGCTGCTCGGCCTGCCGCCGGTCCGGCCGGGGCTCTACGCGCCGCTGCTTCTGGCCGAACGGGACGGGCGCCCGCTGGCCCTGCTGGCCGAGCGGGTCTTCGACGTCGCCGCGGTCGCCCCCGGCGCGCTGCTGGAGACCGACCCCGCGCTGTCCTTCAACGGCTGCGCGGCGGGCGCCTTCGCCTATGGGGCGGAGCGCGCGACGGCGCTCGCCCCGGACCGGCTGTTGAACGCGGCGGAAGGGCGCCTGCTCGCCGCCTTCCAGGCCATGGCCGACGAACGGCTCGCCCAGTGGCGGCCGTCCGCCCCCGCGGAGCCCGCCGGAACGCCGGCCCCATGAAACACGCCGACACGGTCCTGCGCGACCCCGCCTTCGCACGGTTGAAGTCGGCGGTCATCGGCGCGACCGGCCTTGCCTATTACGCCGACAAGGACCAGGCGCTGGCCGAGCGGGTCGGCCGCCGCCTCAGCGAACGGGCGGTGCCGGGCGTCGCCGGCTATCTGGCGATCCTCGACGGCGAGGGGCCGGAGGGGCCGGAGTTCCAGGCCCTGATCAACGAGCTGACCGTCGGCGAGACCTTCTTCTTCCGCTACGCCGAGCAGTTCGAGGCGCTGTGCGCCGTCGCCATCCCGGAATGCCTGCGCCGCAACCGCGACAGCCGGATGCTGCGGATCTGGAGCGCCGGCTGCTCCATCGGCCCGGAGGCCTACACGATGGAGATCCTGCTGAAGCGCCGCTTCGCGGCCGAGCTTCAGGGCTGGCAGGTCAGCATCCTGGGCACCGACATCAACGGCCGCTTCCTGGAGCAGGCCCGGCACGGCGCCTACGGAAGCTGGGCCATGCGGGGCCTGCCGCCCGACATGGTGGAGGAGTGCTTCGACCACCGCGACGACCGCTGGATCGTCAAGCCGCGGTTCCGGGAGTGGACCAGCTTCGCCCTGTTCAACCTCGTCGAGGACGCCCTCCCCAACCACCCGCGCGGGATCGGCGCGCTCGACGTGGTGCTGTGCCGCAACGTCATGATCTATTTCGACGAGGCCACGCGCAACCGCCTGCTGGAGGGGCTGCACGCGGCGCTGGCGCCCAACGGCTGGCTGGTGGTCGGCCACGCCGAGACCGGGGCGCCGGTGAACAGCCTGTTCGCCGCGGTGCCGGTCCCCGGCGCCACCCTCTACCGCAAGCCGCCGCTCACCGGCACGGCGGCCAAGGCGGCCGAGGCGTCCCCGCCTTCCCCCATCCCGCCGCAGCCCACGCCCCGCGCCCGCCACACC
>JAEZHQ010000440.1 GCA_023416455.1 Pseudomonadota bacterium
GGGCTGGGCGAGCAGCGCGTCGGTTCCCTTGCCCTCGCCGTTCGCCGAACCGCCGCGGACGAGAGCCAGCGCGCGGGCCAGATCGCTGCCCTCGGCGCGCAGGTCGCCCTGGGCGCGCGAGGCGCCGTTCGGCCCGCTGGTGACGATTCCGGCAAAGCGCAGGGTGGTGTCGGTGTCGGCCATGGACAGCGCCGCGCGCACCTGCACCGCCGCCCCCTCGACCAGGCGGCTGACGAACATCTCGCCGCGCAGCGGCACGCCGCGCAGATGGAAGCTGCCCTGGCCCTGGAAGGGGCCGGCGAAGCTGCCGGCGGCGATGCGGGCGTCGAGCCGCTCGACCGTCTCCGACCGGCCGCTGCGGGCATCGCGGTAGAGAATGGTGCCGTTCTGCACCGTCACCTGGTCGAAGCTGACCGAGGAGGCCAGCCCGTCCGAGCGGTCCGGCTGGCCGGCGCCGGCGCGGTCGGCGCCGGCCAGATCCCAGTTGAAGCGGCCGTCGGGCAGCAGCTCGAAGACGAAGGTCGGCTCGATCAGCCGGATGCTCTCCACCTGGATGCGGCCCCGCAGCAGGGGTCCCAGCGCCACGCGGACATCCATCTCCTTCAGGCGGGCCATGTCCGGCTCGCTGCCGCCGGGGGCGTTGGCCAGCCGGGCGTCGCGCACGGTGAGCGCCGGGGAGGGCAGCAGCGACAGCCCGATGTCGCCCTTCAGATCGACCGCGCGGCCGGTGGCCTCCGAGACGCGCCCGGCGATCTGCGCCTTGTAGGCATTCCAATCGATGAAGCTCGGAACCACCAGGACGGCGCCCGCCAGGACGCCGAGCACGGCCAGACAAACGATCAGAATCTTCTTCACCGGTTCTCCCGCCCTCACCAGCCATGGCCGTTCGTGCCGCCGCGACGCACGCCCGGATGCCGCCCGCGCCGCTTCCGGCCCGGGCACCGTTCCGCTAAGCTACCTCCCGCAGATGAAACAAGCAATTTGGGCAATCCCGCGGCCGAGTTGCGCGACGCGCGCCGGCGCCGGCGGGGCGGCCCGGAGGCCGGCGGAGGAGAGCCATGGGCGACGTCGTCAATCTGAACCGCGTCCGCAAGCAGCGCGCGCGTCAGGAGCGCGAACGGACCGCCGGGGAGAACCGCGCGCGCTTCGGGCGCAGCAAGGCGGAGAAGACCCGCGAACAGCAGGAGCGCGAGCGCCAGGCCCGCGAGCTGGACGGGCGGAAGCTCGACGACCCGGACTGAGGCCGGTGGCGGGGCGGGCGACGGGGCGGGGCGGGCGGAGCCTGGGCACCCCGCTTAGCACCTCCGGCCTAATCCACAGTTTTTCTATTACTATTCGCAGAGCTAACAATTCGTCACAATGGCAATGTGGCGTGCGGATCACCTCTTTGCTACAGTGCGCGTCGACCGAGGCGTTCGAGGGCACAAGGGGAGGACCGACATCATGGTCGACATCTCGTCTCACCGTGGGGCCACCCACCATCACCAGGTGGAATACCGCCAGCCGGCCAGCTTCCTGCCGCGGATCCGCGTGGTCGGCACCGACCGCCCCTGGGTGTGGCTGGCCGCGGCCTGGCGCGACCTGTGCGCGAGCCCGCTGATCGGCGCCGCCTACGGCGCGCTGGCCGTGATCTCCAGCTTCGTGCTGGTGGCCGGGCTGTCCATGCACGAGATGCACTATCTGATCCTGCCCATGGCGGCGGGTTTCATGCTGCTGGGACCGCTGTTCGCGGTCGGCCTCTACGAGACGAGCCGGCGGCTGGAGCGCGGCGAGCGCCCGACCCTGGCCGGGGTGATCGGCGCCTACCGGCGCAACGGCATGCAGATCGCCGGGATCGGGCTGGTCCTGATGCTGGCCCTGCTGGCCTGGATCCGGGTCGCCTTCCTGGTCTTCGCGCTGTTCTTCTCCATGGAGCCGCCGGCCTTCGACCAGCTCGTGGAGCGCATCTTCTTCTCGTCCCAGACGATCCCGTTCCTGGTCACCGGCACGCTCCTGGGCGCGGTGATCGCAACGGCGGTCTTCGCCATCAGCGTGGTGTCGGTCCCGATGCTGCTCGACCGCGACACCGACGTCTTCACCGCCATGGCAACCAGCATCGCGGTGGTGCGCGAGAACGCGCGGCCGATGGCCGTGTGGGCCTTCCTGATCGCCCTGTTCACGGCGGCGGGCATGGTCACCGGCTTCCTCGGCCTGGGCCTCGCCCTGCCGCTGATCGGCCACGCCTCCTGGCATTGCTACCGCGACCTGGTCGACCCCGGCCGGTAGGCTCGGCAAGGGGGCACGGACGCCGCCGGATCCGACGCCCTTCCCCGGCCGGGGAAGGGCGTTCCTGCTTGCGGCTTCGCCTTGCGCCGTTCCCCGGCCGGAACCGGGGAACGGCGCAAGGCCCGCGTCAGGGCTTTCGGAAGAAGGCTTCGGCCGCGCTCTTCTGGGCCTCCTTGGCGGCGATCGCGGCGCGGGCGCGGGCGATCTCGGCCTCCAGGCCGGCGATGTAGTCCTTCAGCTCCGCCACCCCGAGGGCGGAGAGGTCGGCCGGCGCCGGCTTGGCCTTGCGCGGCTCCAGATCGTCGAGGTCCATGGGCGTCTCCTCCCCTCGCGCGCCCGGTCGTCCTTGCCAGGCGGCGGGCGGAATTCTACCTTTCGACGTCGAACGACACCAAGGGGGAAAGCCGCGATGGGGATCGCCTTGCCGGACCGCATGACCTGCGTCGAGATCGTCGCCCCCGGCGGACCGGAGGTGCTGCGCGTCACCGAGCGCGACGCCCCGATCCCCGGCCCCGGCGAGGTGCTGGTGGCGGTGGCGGCGGCCGGCGTGAACCGGCCGGACCTGCTGCAACGCCAGGGCCGCTACGACCCTCCCCCCGGCGCCTCGGACCTGCCGGGGCTGGAGATCGCCGGCCATGTCGTCGCCATCGGCGAGGACGTCACCGAATGGGGCGCCGACGACGCCGTCTGCGCGCTGGTGGCGGGCGGCGGCTACGCCCGCTACTGCGCGGTGCCGGCGGAGCAGGTGCTGCCCGTGCCCAGGGGCCTCGGGATGGTCGAGGCGGCCGCCCTGCCGGAGACCGTCTTCACGGTCTGGACCAACGTCTTCGAGCGCGGGGCGCTGCGCCCCGGCGAGACGCTGCTGGTCCACGGCGGCTCCAGCGGCATCGGGACCACCGCGATCCAGCTCGCCAAGGCGTTCGGCGCCACCGTCTTCACCACCGCCGGCTCCGCCGACAAGTGCCGCGCCTGCGAGGCGCTGGGCGCCGACCGGGCCATCGACTACCGCAACGAGGACTTCGTCGCGGTGATCCGGGAGGCGACCGGCGGGCGCGGGGTCGACGTGGTGCTGGACATGGTCGGCGGCGACTACATCGCCCGCGACATCGAGATCATGGCCCCCGACGCCCGCCACGTCTCCATCGCCTTCCTCCGGGGGGCGAAGACGACCTTGAACATGGCCCCCGTCATGACCAAGCGCCTGACCCTGACCGGCTCCACCCTGCGCGCCCGCCCGGTGGAGGAGAAGGGCCGCATCGCCCGGGCGGTGCGCGAGGCGGTCTGGCCGCTGCTGGAGGCCGGCAGCGTCCGCCCGGTCATCCACCGGACCTTCCCTCTGGAAGAGGC
>JAEZHQ010000491.1 GCA_023416455.1 Pseudomonadota bacterium
AAGCCGACGCCGTCCATGCCGCACGGCAGGAAACCCTCGACCGCGCCTTCCGCCTCAACCCGGAGCGCTTCGTCCGCAAAGCACCCGAACCGCCCGCCAAGCCCATCGAAGCCTGGATCAATCCGCCGCGAGAACCGGATAATATCCAAGCTTAATTCATAACTCGGGCTGTCTCACAATCGTTGACACGTTCCGACCGGGGTTCAAGGTCGTGCCGCGGCGGCGGGTGGTCGAGCGGAATTTCGGATGGATGACACGATGGCGACATCTGGTCCGCGACTATGAGACCCGGATCGATGTCTCCGGCGGCATGATACAGCTCGCCATGGCAAGCCTGCTACTCCGACGAGTTCTGCCAATGAAGCGGCTGTCAAACGGACACCAACCCTGCTTGACCCACCAATGGCACTTGGCCATAGCGACGCCGCTGGCCAGTGGCGTGGAGGCCGACAGCGTCGGTGTCCACCGACAGGCTGATCCACATTTGGCGGTCCTTGAGTTCGCCGAAGTACCGCCAGCCCCCTCGCCGTCTTGCCGCTGCAACACCATGAGGCGAGGCCGTGGCCGCTTTGCCACGGCGCCGCACAATCTGCCGGTTGAACCGTCCCTTTGGCGGCATAGGCGCCGTCAAAGGGGCGGAGCTATACCCCTTGTTAACCACGCAACCCCCAAATCTCAGCCAGTTCGCCCGGCGTCCGCGACGGGCGGATTAACCACTTTGCGACTGAGGCTGGAACCGGGATGACGCGGTTGTGGTGGCGGCGTGCGATCTGGGGGACGGCCTTCGCGGCGGCTCTGGCCGGGCTGGGGGCCGCGGCGCACGAGGAGATGCGCACCTCGCGGTTGCAGGCCCGGCTGCTGTCGGCCTTCGCCCGGGATCTCACCTTCACGCTGCGCGAAGGGCCGAACCCGGCGGCGCGCCACCCCACCCAGGGGCCGTACAACGAGCGGCTCGGCTACACCGGCCTGCCGGGATACCTGAAGGCGCTGACCGACGACATGTACGCCATCGAGAAGCAGGCGCAGCTGTCGCCGCGGCTCGACGGATTCATGGCCGCCGGCGGCTTTGCCATCCACCGCGAGAAGACGCGGGCCGGCTTCACCCTGCTCGACCGCAACGGCACCGTCCTGTTCTCGGCAAGCTACCCGGAGCGGGTCTTCGCCCGTTTCGAGGACGTGCCGCCGCTGGTCGCCGACACGCTGCTGTTCATCGAGAACCGCGAGCTTCTCGACGAGGACGAGCCGCGCCGCAACCCGGCGGTGGAGTGGGACCGCTTCGCCGGGGCCGTGGCGCTGCTGCCGGTGCAGTGGATCCGGCCGGGGCAGCGGTCGCCGGGCGGATCCACGCTGGCCACCCAGATCGAGAAGTACCGCCATTCGCCCGACGGCCAGACCACCGGCGCCGTCGAGAAGCTGCGCCAGATGGTTTCGGCCAGCCTGCGGGCCTACCTGGACGGCGAGGACACCACGGCCCACCGCCGCCGCATCCTGGTCGACTACCTGAATTCCACCCCGCTGACGGCGCGGCCGGGCTTCGGCGAGGTGAACGGGCTGGGCGACGGGCTGTGGGCCTGGTTCGGCACCGACCTCGCCATCGCCGCCGGCTTTCTGTCGGAGGACGCCGCCGACCCGCAAGCGCTGCGCGTCAAGGCGCTGGCCTACAAGCAGGTGCTGAGCCTGCTGCTGGCCCAGCGCCGCCCCTCCCACTACCTGATCCAGGACCGCCAGGCGTTGGAACGGCTGACCGACAGCCACCTGCGGGTGCTGGCCCGGGCCGGCGTCATCGACGAGCGGCTGCGCGACGCGGCGCTCTCCCTCCCCCTGGCCTTCCGCGAGGATCCGCCGCCGGCGCAAAGCGCCAGCTTCGTCGAGCAGAAGGCCCCCAACGCCATCCGCGCGCGGCTTCTGACGATGCTGGGGATCCCCAGCCTCTACCAGCTCGACCGCACCGACCTGACGGTGCAATCCACGCTGGACGCGCCCACCCAGCAGCGCGTGACCGAGATCCTGGCCAGGCTCGGCGACCCCGCCTTCGCCGCGCAGATGGGGCTGCTGGGCGAGCGGCTGCTCGACGCCCGCGGCGACGACCTGTCGAAGATCATCCACTCGGTCACCCTCTACGAGCGGGGCACCGATGCCAATTACCTGCGCGTCCAGGCCGACAACCTGGATCAGCCCCTGGACATCAACGAGGGGGCGAAGCTCGACCTCGGCTCCACGGCCAAGCTGCGCACGCTGGCCACCTACCTGGAGATCATCGCGGAACTCCACACCCGCTACGGCCACCTGCCGAAGGACTTTCTCGCCGACGTGCGCGAGGAGGCGTCGGACAACCTGACGCGCTGGGCGGCGGACTGGCTGACCACGACGCCCGACCGCGGCCTGACCGCCATGCTGGACGCCGCCATGGAGCGCCGCTACTCGGCCAGCCCGGGCGAGTCCTTCTTCACCGGCGGCGGCCTGCACAGCTTCGTGAACTTCAACAGCCGGGACGACGGCCGCGTGCCGAGCGTGACGGAGGCGCTGCGCCACTCGGTCAACCTGCCCTTCATCCGGATCATGCGCGATGTCGTCCAGTTCTACCTGGCGGAGGGCGGCGACGACAGCGCCGACATCCTGCACAACCCCGACCATCCCGCCCGCCAAGCCTATCTCGCCCGCTTCGCGGACAAGGAGGGCAGCGATTTCCTGAACCGCTTCTACACCACCTACCGCAAGCGCAAGCCGGACGAGATGCTGGATCTGCTGGCCAGCCGCTCGCGGCCGGTTCCGCACCGGCTGGCGGTGATCTTCCGCACCGTGCGTCCCGAGGCGGGCGTCGCGGAACTCGCCGCCTTCCTGCGCGCCCGACTGCCCGACGCACGGCTCGGCGACGGCGATGTCGCCACGCTCCACGCCAAGTACGGGCCGGACAAGTTCCCGTTGAACGACCTGGGCTATCTGGCCCGCGTCCACCCGCTGGAGCTGTGGCTGGTCGCCCATCTGCACAAGCACCCCGAGGCCCGCCGCCAGGAGGTTCTGGACGCCAGCGTCCAGGAGCGCCAGGAAAGCTACCGCTGGCTCTTCATGAAGGGCCAGGCCGCCCAGAACACGCGCATCCGCATCGGGCTGGAGGAGGAAGCCTTCCAGCGCATCACCGAGCAGTGGCGCAAGCTGGGCTACCCGTTCGAAAGGCTGGTGCCGTCGCTGGCCACCGCCATCGGCAGCTCGGCCGACCGCCCGGCCGCCCTGGCCGAGTTGGTGGGCATCATCCAGAACGACGGCGTCCGCCAGCCGACGGTGCGGGTGAGGTCGCTGCATTTCGCCGCCGGCACGCCCTACGAGGCGGTGGTCGGGCTGGGCGAGATGCAGGGCCGGCGCGTGATGAAGGCGGAGGTCGCCGCCACCCTGCGCAAGGCGCTGGTCGACGTGGCGCAGAACGGCACCGCCAAGCGCGTGTGGGGGGCCTTCACCGACGCCGCCGGCCACCCCATCCCGGTCGGCGGCAAGACCGGCACCGGCGACCACCGGCTCGACCGTCACGGGCCGGGGGGCCGCCTCATCGAGTCGCGCGCGGTGGCCCGGACGGCGACCTTCGCCTTCACCATCGGCGACCGCTTCTTCGGCACCATGACCGCCTTCGTGCAGGGGCCGGAGGCCGACCACTACCGCTTCACCAGCGCCCTGCCCGCCCAGCTCCTGAAAAGCATCGCGCCGGCGCTGCAACCCCTGATCGATCGCGGCAGCACCCGGACGGCCGACACAGCCCGGCCGCAGACCGGGCTGTGATCGCGGGGCTCACCACTCCGACACCTGGGTGACGGTGAAGGCGAAGGAGGAGACGGCGGCCTCCTCGACATGGTCCGGCCGCAGGTCGTGCAGCTCGTCGCGGGGGCTCTCCAGGAAGCGCAGTTCGGCGTCGCAGGCCCAGGAGGGACCGAAGACGCGCTGCTCGGCGACCATGCGGACCGGGACCGGGCGCGCCGGGCGGGGGCGGCCGATGATGCTCGGCTGCCCGATCAGCCCGAAGGTCGGACGGGCGAAGAAGCCGAGCCGCCGGCCCTCCCCGCCGGTCAGGGTCAGGACGGTCTCCGCGAGGCGCCGGTCCTTGACCGCCAGCGTGGCGCCCAGCCGCGCCCCGGCGCGCAGCGGCACGGCCGCCGGGTGGTCGAGCCCGTAGCTGCGGGTCATCCAGACGCTGCCCAGCTTCTTGGGCAGGCCCTGAAGCCAGCCGCGGAGCAGCGAGATGTCCTGGTCCACATAGATCAGCGGGCAGTAGTTGACCAGCTCGCCCGCGCGCTCGACCTCCAGGACGACGAAGCACTCCTTGTACTGGGCATAGGCGGGGTCGAGCAGCTCCGAGCCGTCGGTGGTCGCCTGCCAGTCGGCGGCGTGGAAGGTGGCGCGGCCGGTCGCCGCGCCGAAGCCATCCTGCAGGAAGCCGGCGGCCCGCTCCGGGTCGAGCCGGTAGTCGACGGAGTAGATCCAGCCGGCGTAATGCCAGGGCGGCGACGGAACCAGCGACGAGCGGCCGGCCGGCGTGAACGGCGGCGAGAAACCGTGAAGCATGAGCGCCCCCTCCGAAGCAAGGGGACCACCCTAACGTGGCGGCAGCGCGCGCGGTATCCGGTAAAAGGCCGCACCGCCGCGGCCCGCCGCGCTACTCGCAGAGCAGGCAGGACGCCGTCTGCGGGACCGCCGCCGACGCCGCGTCCCCTGGTGCCCCCATGCCGTCGAGCAGCAACTCCAGTTCGGCCGCCGCCACGTTCAGCGGAAGCACCGGCCGGAAGGCCCGCAGGGCGCCCAGCGCCCGCTCGAACGCCTCCTCATGCTCCCCATCGGCCAGCGCGCACTCATAGGCACCAACGACGGCGGCGCTCTCCTCCACCGACAGGTCGTCAACCCGCAGGAAAAGCTCCAGGGACATGGCAAGGGCACTCTCGCAGAAGACTGGGACAGCGCCCCGCAGTATGGGGTGTTATGGTTAACAAATCGCTAGCAAACGGAGGCTGCGCCGTCCCGCGGGGATGAAGCGGCCGGACGGCGCGGCTGGCCCCCGCCCCGTCGCCCTGGCCACAACCCAGCGGCATGGCCGCCTGGATCATGGCCGCCTGGATCATGTGCTACATCGGGAATGTTTTGTTTCACCCTTCACGGGCACCCCGCGTCACCGCGGTGCGGGCGGCGGGTTCGAACCCGCATGCCAACCGGCGAGGGATTTCCCGGTGGCGGGTCCCGCAAGGGAACGAGGATGGAGAATGCCGGAGCGGATCGCGTGGAACCGGGATCGGTTTGAAGCGTGAATCCGCTCGCAAAACAAAGATATGGAGCGCCCTGCATGACCCGCCGCTGCGTGAATCGGGACGCCGCCCCGCTGCGGGAACGGTCCGACAAGGTGGCCCCCGGCAACGCGGTCCCCTCGCCAACCGCGATGAGGCGGAAAGGTGCCGGTGCGACCTGATGTCCGGGACAACCAGGGTCACCCAAGGTATTGCATTGATTTTTCCCGGGATTTCCAGGTTTCCAGGACCTTCTGACGGGCGTCCCCGGCTTGATTCCCATATCAGCCGATGATAGATGTTGGGAGGCCGGGAGGGTTCATGACCGACGATCAATGGGGCCTGCGAACCCTCCTCGACATGGACGGGCAGCGGGGGGACGTCGGTGGCGGGTACTGGTTCAAGATCGAGGCGCGGGCGGTGCCGCAATCTCCGGCTGTCCCGCACGGGGTCAAGTATTCGCTGACCCTGCACGTCATGGAAGGCCCGCGCATCTTCGGAATCGACAACGCCCACGCCCCGAAGGTGACCGGAGAACGGCGGGGGCCTGGCAGGGTCCGCCGCGTCGAGTTCGATCATCAGCACCTGGGGCAGAGGGTCAGCTTCTACGAGTACGTGTCCGCGCAAGACCTGTTGACGGACCTTTTCGCCAAGGTGGACGAGATGTTGAAGGAAAGAGGTGTGCAGCCCTGACCGGGCAGCTTGCAAAAGCCGCCTCCTGAGGGGAGGCATCGACATTCCTCGAACGGCGCCTCGCGTATCAGGGGCAGGAGGCAGGTTGCCATGAGCGAGCGCACCATAAAGGTGGGGATCGCCACCTATGAACAGCAGAAGGCGCGGTTGATGGCCATCGCCCGCGGGGAGCACAAGCCGGCTCCGGACGAGCCGAAGATTTGGTTTTCGTCCATCGAGAGCTTCGCACAGGTGCTCTCCACCAAGAATCAGCTGCTGTTGGAACTGATCGCGGAGGCCAAACCGGCATCGGTCGCTGAGCTGGAGGCCCTGAGCGGCCGGAAGGGGCCAAACCTGTCACGGACCCTGAAGACGCTGGCGCGCTTCGGACTCGTGGAGTTGCAGCGCCAAGGGCGGACCCTGGTGCCGCGCGCCGTCTATGACCGGGTGTCGGTGGAGTTGCCGTTGCTCACCGCCGCGCACAGCCGGGGCGCGATTTCGCCCCATGGTCGGACTTGACGCCTAACACCAGGGCCAGAAAGCCCTGACGTCTGGCCCTGGTATCCGGTCCTGGTATCCGGCACTGGTATCCGGCACTGGTATCCGGCCGCGACCGCGGTCGCGCGCCCACATGAGCGCGGATTGGGCGCGGATAAGGTCCGACCCTTGGTGTGACGGCCGGTTCCGGCACCGACAGGCCGCCCGTGGCTCCTGGGCGAGACCTCGGTGGGTCCTAGCTGATCCATACCGCCCCGGCCCAGCCTCGCCTGCGAGCGGAAAATCCCTTGTACGTCAACATGGTGCGGGCGGCGGGGTTCGAACCCGCATGCCAACCGGCGAGGGATTTTAAGTCCCTTGCGTCTGCCTGTTCCGCCACGCCCGCGCACCGTCGTCGGCCCGGCAAGGCGGAGGCCGAAGCCGCCCGCTGGGGTTGCATACTGCTGTATGTAACACGCCGTTCCGCAGGAGTGACTTAGACAATCACGGGCGGGTCGGTCAAGGCCCCTGCGCGGCGCGGACGGCGTCACCATATGGGACGGCTCAACCCCGGCGACGCATAGGGAGCGGAATGGAAGACGTCAACTGGATGGCGCTGGTGAAGATGCTGTTGATCGCGGCGCTGTTGGTGCCGGGGGTGCTGATGCGCAACCGGGGCAACATCCTGCGCTACGCGGCGATCTGGCTGGCCGCCATCGTCGCTCTGGTCTGGGCCCACCAGACCTTCGGTCCCTTCTGACGGGGCCGTGCGTCCGGGAGGGAGGTGCCCTCAGGGACGGGTGTCCTCGTTCAAGGCCATGATCCCGATTCCCATGGCCACGCTGCCGAAGGTGAGGATCAGCCCGGCGTACAGCATGATCGCGGCGACGAGCCCATGTTCGCTGGACCGCATCATGGTGGCGAGGTTGGCCACGTCGAACAGCAGAAGCCCGGTGCCGAGCACCAGCGCGCCGGCCGCGCCGGACAGCAGGTGCTTCAGAAGAAACAGGATTGCGGCTTTCTCGAACGGTTTCATGGCACGGCGGTCACATCTCGTTTCCTTTCCATAACATGGCCCCCCTAGGAAGTGTCACAAGACGCCGCCGCTCCGGCTTGCGGCCTACCCCTTTGTGCCGACCGTGACGTTGGGGGTGCCTCCAAGCCGGCGGATGGTGCCCGCCAGCTCCTCCGTGGCCGCCTCCACCCGGCTCTCGTCGGTGCCGCGCAGGACGAGGCTGACGCCGAAATAGCCGGCGCGGAAATAGGGGTAGCTGCCGATCTCCAGGTCCGGGTAGCGCGCCTGGAGAGCCCCCAGCTCGTCGGCGATGCTCCCCTCGCCCAGCCCGCAGGCCACGGTGCGGGCGTGCAGCGGCGGGCCGCCGCGCAGGCGCGGCAGGACGCCGTCGAGCATCGCCTGCATGATGTTGGGCACGCCGGCCATGACGAAGACGTTGCCGATCTGGAAGCCGGGCGCCTGGCTGATCGGGTTGTCGATCAGCGAAGCGCCGGCCGGGACCTCGGCCATGCGCAGCCGCGCCTCGTTCAACTGGCCCGGCGCGTAATGGCGCTCCAGCCGGGCGACCGCCTCCGGGTTGCGCTCCAGCGCGACGCCGAAGGCCCTTGCGACGCTGGCCGAGGTGATGTCGTCGTGGGTCGGCCCGATTCCCCCGGTGGTGAAGACGTAGCTGTAGCGGGCGCGCAGCGCGTTGACGGCGGCGACGATCTCCTCTTCCACGTCGGCGACCACGCGCGCCTCGCGCAGGCGGATGCCGAGGTTGCCCAGCGCCTCGGCGATGTGCGGCAGGTTGGCGTCCTTGGTGCGGCCGGACAGGATCTCGTTGCCGATGATCAGGACGGCGGCGGTCGGGGCGGGGTCGGAAGGCGCAGGGCTGGACATGCGGACGTGGGCTCCGTTCGGGAAGGCACGGGAAAGGGGGCCGGCGGGCTTGCCGGAGAGGGCTCGGGCCGTTAGCCTAGCCCCTAAGATGCGTTTTCCCACCCCGCTCCTTCAAGGGCGCCTCCTGCGACGCTACAAGCGCTTCCTCGCCGACGTCGAACTCGACGGCGCCGTGGTCACCGCGCACGTCCCCAACTCCGGCAGCATGATCGGGGTGGACGCGCCGGGCTCGGCGGTGTGGCTGTCGCGCTCGGACAACCCCCGCCGCAAGCTCGCCCACACGCTGGAGCTGGTGGAGGCGGACGGCGGGCTGGTCGGGGTCAACACCGCCCACCCCAACGGCCTGGTGGCGGCGGCCGTCGCCGCGGGCACCATCCCGGAGCTGGCCGGCTACCCGCTCCGGCGCCGCGAGGTGAAATACGGGCGCAACTCGCGGATCGACCTGCTGCTGGAGGGGGACGGACGGCCGCCGGCCTATGTGGAGGTGAAGAACGTCCACCTGCGCCGGCCGCGGCGCGGCGACGGGCTGGCCGCGGAATTTCCCGACTGCGTCACCGCGCGCGGGGCCAAGCACCTGGAAGAAATGTCGGACATGGTGCGCCAGGGCGCCCGCGCCGTCATGCTGTATCTTGTCCAAAGGGGCGATTGCGCCTACTTCCGGGTTGCCGCGGATCTCGATCCCGCCTACGACGCCGGCCTGCGCCGGGCGCTGGCGGCCGGGGTGGAGGCGCTCTGCTGGTCTTGCGCAATCACGCCCGAGGCGATTGAATTGGACCGGCCGCTGCCGTTGCGGCTCGACCCGTGACCGGGCGATACCTGACCGACCTATAGGGGCTTACTCTCTTGGACCACAACGACCTCGATTCCCACCGCATCCGGCTGCACGGGCCGGAGGACTTCGAGGGCATGCGCCGGGCCGGACGGCTGGCCGCCGCCGCGCTCGACTTCATCACCCCCTACGTCCAGCCGGGTGTCACCACCGGCGAGCTGGACCGGATTCTGGAAGGCTACATCCGCGACCACGGCGCCATTCCGGCGCCGCTCGGCTACCGCGGCTTCCCGCGGGCGAACTGCATCTCGGTCAACCATGTGGTCTGCCACGGCATCCCCGGCGACAAGCGCCTCCAGGACGGCGACATCCTGAACATCGACGTCACGCCCATCCTGAACGGCTGGTACGGCGACTCCAGCCGCATGTACCTGTGCGGCGACGTCAGCGTGAAGGCGCGCCGGCTGGTCGACGTCACCTACGACGCGCTGATGATCGGCATCGCCGCGGTGAAGCCGGGCGCCCGGCTGGGCGACATCGGCCATGCCATCCAGACCTTCGCCGAGGCCCAGCGCTTCTCGGTGGTGCGCGACTTCTGCGGGCACGGGCTCGGCCGCGTCTTCCACGAGCCGCCGTCGGTCCTGCATTTCGGCACGCCCGGCACCGGCGCGGTCCTCAAGGAGGGCATGTTCTTCACCATCGAGCCGATGATCAACGCCGGCCGCCACGACGTGAAGATCCTGGGCGACGGCTGGACCGCCGTGACCAAGGACAAGTCGCTGTCGGCCCAGTTCGAGCATTCCATCGGCGTGACCCGGGACGGCTGCGAGATCTTCACCCTCTCGCCCGCCGGCCACACCAAGCCGCCCTACCCCGCCGCGGCCGCCGAGAGCGCCGCCACGGCCTGACCGCGCCGCCCTCCTTTCGCGCGTTGCGCCGTGCGGCCCTCGCGCGAAAGGGGTATAGTCCTGCGCACGGACACCAGATGCGACGTGGATATGGCCGGGACCAGGAGCAGGACGGGCACGGGCGGCGGGGACGCCGCGCCGGCGATCGCCGGAGAGGAGCGGCCGGAAGCCGCCGATGGGGAGGAGCCCCACTACCAGGGGCACCGGGACCGGCTGCGCCGGCGCTTCCTGGAGGGCGGGCCGGACGCGCTCCAGGATTACGAGCTGCTGGAGATGATCCTGTTCGCGGCCACCCCGCGCCGCGACGTGAAGCCCCTGGCCAAGGCGCTGATCAGGGCCTTCGGCGACCTCTGGGGGGTGGTCAACGCGCCGCCGGAGCGGCTGCGCGGCTTCAAGGTGGAGGGGGTGTCGCTGGCCTCCGACACGGCGGTCGCCACGCTGCGGGCGGTGGGGGCGGCGGCGCTGCGGGGGATGCGCCAGCGGGTGATGGGCCAGCCGGTCCTGGCCTCCTGGCAGGCGCTGCTGGACTATTGCACCGCCGCCATGGCCCATGAGCCGACCGAGCAGTTCCGCCTGCTGTTCCTGGACCGCCGCAACCGGCTGATCGCCGACGAGGTCCAGCAGACCGGCACGGTGGACCACACCCCGGTCTACCCGCGCGAGGTGGTCAAGCGCGCGCTGGAGCTGTCGGCCACCGCCCTCATCCTGGTCCACAACCATCCCTCGGGCGACCCGACGCCGAGCCGGGCCGACATCGAGATGACCAAGGAGATCGTGCGCGCCGCCCAGGCCGTCGACGTCGTGGTCCACGACCACGTCATCATCGGCAAGGGCCGGCACACCAGCTTCAAGGCGCAGAGGCTGCTGTGAGCGGGGCCGGGAGGCGGGGC
>JAEZHQ010000523.1 GCA_023416455.1 Pseudomonadota bacterium
CCTGGGGGGTCGCCTCCGGGGTGTCGGGGGTGGGGGGGATGCGCATCCGCCCGCCGGTGCTGGCGGAGGCGCGCGGCGCCTTCCTGGCGGTGCCGCAGACGACGCCCGCGGTCACGCCGCTCGACCCGCGCGGAAGCGAGGCCGCGACGCGGCCGCCGGAGACGGCGGATCAGGCCCCGGCGCCGGACGGCGGGGGCACCGCCGGTGTTCCCGCGTCGCATCCGGGGCCACGCTGAGGAGGGCTCGCCGGCGCCGCCGGCGCGGCGGCCTACAGCAGGGCGGCGCGGCGCAGGGTGCGGGGGCTGGCCGGATCGAAGGGGGTGCGCGCGTGTTGCAGGGTTCGGTTGTTCCAGATGATCAGATCGCCCCGCTTCCATTTGTGGCGGTACTGGAGCGCGCTGTCGTAGAGGGGCCGGCGCACCTCCCGGAACAGCGCCCGGCTCTCGCCGTCCGGCATGCCGACCACGCCGACGGTGGTCTGCTTGTTCACCCACACCGCCCGGCGTCCGGTCCCGGGCTCGGTCCAGAGCATCGGGTGGGTCGCGGTCGGCGCGGCGGAGTCGCCGACGACGAGCTTCCACCGGCCGGCGGTTGCCGTGTCGTAGTTGTAGGTGTGGATGCAGGTCAGGCGGCTGGCGGCCTCGTGGATGTCCCGGGGGAGGCTGGAGCAGGCGCTGACGGAATTTGAGAAGATCGTGTCGCCCCCTTCGTCGGGGATCTCGATGCCGTACAGGGACAGGGCGCTGAGCGGGGCGTCGTAATAGAGCTGGTCCATGTGGAAATCGAGTTCGCCGTCGCCGATCAGGCCGTTCCTCATGGAATTCGACACGAACTGAATCCCGTCCTGGTCGACGCGCGTCGGGCTGCGCTCGCGCGCCTGGACCGTTCCGAAGACGGCGGCGAACCGGAGATGGTCGTCGGCGTCCACGTCCTGGCCGCGGATCAGGAGCAGATGGAAGGTCCGGAAGGCGGACCGCAAGGCGGCCTCCACCGACGCGGTGAACGGCCGTCGAAGATCCAGGCCGTCGATCTCGGCCCCCACCGTGTCCGACAAGGGCGTGCATGTGAAAGTCCGGGTCTCGCTCATCCGCGCTCTCTCCTCCCCAGGGCATGCGCCGTCTGCGGACTGCTCCTCTTCCGGGCGCATCGTCCTCGCAAAGTAAGATACAGACGCCCAAGCGTGTCAATCTGCAATTATCAGTTTCATATGGTGAAACTTTGCCGCGTAACCCTGTGGCGGCCGGTGTTGGCCGGTTCGGCCGCCGATGGGAGCGGCCGGCTGTCTGTTTCATCAAATGAAACTCAATATTGTTTATTGACACGTCAGTAAAGCAAACTATCCTTGACGCCAACGATACGCAGGAGGGCGCGGTGGGCTACACGCTGGCGGAGAAGGTGCTGGCCCGGGCGGCCGGGCGGCCGTTCGTCAAGGCTGGGGACGACATCCAGGCGAAGCCGGATTTCGTCGTCATCTACGACTTTCCCGGCTATTCCGATGTGATCTTCCGGCAGGTCAAGGAGGAGTTCGGCATCGACCGGATCCCGGAGCCGGAACGGTACGGTGTTTTCATCGACCACTTCGTCCCGTCGGGCAACCCGAAGGACGAAGCCTTGCACATCCAGACCCGCGCCTGGTGCGCCGAGCAGGGGGTTGACCTCTACGAGCGCCGCGGCATCGGGCACCAGGTGGCCGCCGAGGTCGGCTATGCGGTTCCCGGCGGCTTCGTCGTCCATTTCGACGGCCACATCAGCCAGCTCGGCGCCTTCGGCACCCTGGCGATCGGCCTGCGCCGGAACATCCTGGAAGCCTTCGTCCGCGAGACCGTGTCGATCCGGGTGCCGGCCACGACCCGCATCAACCTCAACGGCCGTCTGCCGCCCGGCGTCATGGCCCGCGACGTGTTCCACCACATCATCGCCAAGCTCGGGCCGAGCGCGTGCCGGTTCAACGTCATGGAGATCGCGGGTTCGGCCCTGGCCGACATCTCGATCGAAGGCCGCCAGACGATCTGCGGCCTCGCCATGTTCACGGGCGCCATCACCGCGGTGGTCAATCCGGATCCGCAGACGCTGGCCTATGCGGCGGAGCGGGCCAGGATCACGATCGACCCGGTCTTCGGCGACGAGGACGCCGAATATGCGGCGGTCCACGACATCGACGTCAGCGACCTGGAGCCGGTCATCGTCCTGCCGCCCAATCCCGCGAACACGCGGAACCTGAGCGACTACGCCGGCCTGGAGATCCAGGTGGGCTACCTGGGGTCCTGCGCCAGCGGCCGGCTCGAGGACATCCGCGCCGCCGCCCGGATCCTCAAGGGCCGGCGCGTCAAGCCGGGCTTCTCGCTCCATGTGGTCCCGACCTCCCAGGAGATCATGGCCAAGGCCGCGGCCGAGGGCCTGATCTCGACGCTCGTGGAGGCGGGCGCCTTCACCAGCAGCCCGACCTGCGATTTCTGCGCCGGGCGCCTCGGCGCCATGTCGCCGGGGCAGCGGGCGGTCTCGACCGGCACCCTGAACGTCCCCGGAAGGATGGGGAGCAAGGACGCCGAGATCTACCTGTGCAGCGCCGCGTCGGTCGCCGCCGCGGCGATCGAGGGCTGCATCGCCGACCCCCGCAAATATCTCACGGACTGAGGGCCTGTCCCATGGCGTTGCCCAGCATCAGCGGACGTGTGGCGTGGATGTTCGAGGAAGAGAACTTCGACATCGACCAGATCATCGGCATCAAGAACGTCAAGGTGACGGACGTCGATGAGCTGGTCAAAGTGGCCATGCGCGACTACGACCCGGATTTCGCCACCATGGTCAAGGCCGGGGACGTGATCGTCGGCGGCGGCAACTTCGGCTACGGCCACCCGCATTACGGCGCCTTTCGCGCCTTGCGGGCGATGGGGGTGACCGCCGTCGTCGCGGAAAGCTTCTCTCCGGGCTTCTGGCGGGGGGAGATCAGCAACGGCTTTCCCCTCATCGCCTGCCCGGGAATTCTGAACCACTGCCAGCGCTGGGACACGCTGGAGGTGCGATGGGCGGAGCGCACGGTCGTGAACCGCAGGACCGGGGCGACCCTGGCCATGGCGCCCATCCCGGACGCCGACCTGAGGATGATCGAGACGGGCGGCCTTGTGCCGTTCCTGAAGGCGATCATCGGGCGCACCGGCGCACCCGCAAGCCAGCCATAGCAGCCAGCCCATACCGGCCAGCCCATACCGGCCGGCCCATACCGGAACGAGGAGCAGGACCCATGGAGTCGCGCAGGAAGATTCGCCACATGCTCAGTCAGCGCCAGCTGATCTGGTACGCCGGCGCCTTCGACGCATTGTCGGCCAAGCTGATCGAGCAGGCGGGATTCGACGCCGTCTTCACCACGGGGTTCGGCGTCTCGGCCGCGCTTCTCGGCCAGCCCGACCTGGAGCTGTACACGCTGACCGAAAACGTCAACGTCGTCCGCAACATCGTGAAGGCGGTCGACGTTCCGGTCGGGGCCGACTGCGACACCGGCTACGGGAACGCCATCAACGTGATGCGCACGGTCCGGGAGTTCGAGGACGCCGGGGCCTCCGTCATCATCCTGGAGGACCAGCTGTCGCCGAAGCGCTGCCCGGTGGTCTTCAGCAAGATCGAGATCGTCGACATCGACGAGGGGGTGGCCAAGATCAAGGCGGCCGTGGAGGCCCGGCGCGATCCCGACCTCGTCATCGTCGCGCGCACCGACGCCGCCACGGTGGAGGAGGCGATCGTGCGGGCAAAGGCCTACGCCGCGGCGGGCGCCGATCTGGTCAAGGGCATCGGCCGGACCTTCCGCAAGGCGGAGGACCTGCGGCGGCTCCACCAGGAAACCGGGGTGCCCCTGCACCTGACCGTTCTCGGCCCGCTGGAGGACATCCCCCTTGAGGAGTTGCGGGAGATGGGCGGCATCGCCGGCTTCCCCCTGATCGGCCTCACCTCGGCGGCGCAGGCCATGCGCGCCAACCTCGAAGCCTTGCAGCGCTCCAAGTCGACCAAGGATCTGCCGATGCCGCGGATGGAGGAGAAGGAGCTGACGGCCATTCTCGGCATGAAGCGCCTCACCGAGCTTCAGATGAAATATCTGCCGGAAGGGCGGGCCGGCTGAGGCGCCCCAGCGCATCGGGGCAAACCGCGTGACATCAAAAAAAGGGGAGGAAGGAATGGCCGGCACCGCGACCCGAGCGGCCCTCGGGGCCATACTCGGCATCATGCTCATCGGCGCGCCGCCCGCCGCGTCGGCAAGCGAGTCGATCATGCGCATCGGGCTTCCGACGCAGATCTCGCCGCGCTACATGGATCCGCTCGAAGCCACCAACAACACCTATTACGGCGTCCTGTACGCCGTCCATGACGCCCTCATCAAGGGCATGGACGGCGGCACCAAGCCGGGCCTGGCCGAAAGCGTCACCCACAACAGCCAGTTCACCGAATACACCTACCGGATCCGGGAGAACGCCAAGTTCCACAACGGCGCGAAGGTCACCGCCGAGGACGTGGTCTTCTCCCTCGAATCCTACCGGGGGGCGGACGCCGCGCTCCTGAAGTCCCGGATCAAGAGCATCGAGGCGACCGACGAGCGGACCGTCGTCGTCACGCTGCACGCGCCCTGGCCGGACTTCCTCGCCTTCACCAGCACCACGGCCACCGCCTTCGGCTGGATCGTGCCGAAAGCCTACTACCAGCAGGTCGGCCCGGAAGGCTTCATCAAGGCCCCGATCGGGGCTGGCCCGTACAAGGTGGAGAGCATCGGCGTCCGCGACGTCACCCTGAAGCGGTTCGACGCGTTCAGCGGCCGCAAGGCCAAGGTGGAGACGCTCGTGCTGTCCGGCTCCACGGACACCGCGCAGGCTCTGGCCCAGCTGCGGACCGGCGGCCTCGATTTCGTCTCCAACGTCACCGGGGAACTGGCCGAGGCGGCGGCCAAGGTGCCGGGCGTCACCGTGTTCAACAAGCAGGCCCATGTCGTCTTCTTCCTGAAGTTCTTCGACCAGGGCGATCCCAACTCGCCCTGGTCGAAGAAGGAGGTCCGCCAGGCGGTCAACCTCGCGCTCGACCGGGCGATGCTGTCGGAGATCGAGACCAACGGGGTCTCCGTGCCCACCGGAACCATCGTGCCGCCCTGGTTCGAGGGGGCGTGGAAAGCGCCGGTGCCGGAGAAGGACCTGGAGAAGGCCAGGGCGCTCATGAAGCAGGCCGGCTATCCCGACGGCTTCACGACGAAGTTCGCGCCGCTGCCCCCCTATTTCCGCATGGGCGAGGCGGTGGCCGCCATGCTCGCCGAGATCGGCATCAAGGTCGAGATCGAGAAGATGGAGCGGGCGGTCTTCTACGACCGGCTGGCGAGCAAGAACCTCAAGGGCGTGTGCCTGTGCGCCCATGGCGTGGGCGGCAACGCCTCCATCCGCATCGGCCGGGAGATCTACGGCAAGGGCGTCTTCAGCTACACGGCGAACCCGGCCATCGACGCCCTCTACGAGAAGCAGGAGAAGGAGACCGACGTCGAGGCGCGCAAGGCGCTCCTGGTCGATCTCCAGAAGCTGATCCAGGAGGAGGCCTACGACGCCCCGATCTACTTCTACGCCATCCCGATGGCCTACGGGCCGCGGGTGAAGGTGGCGCCGATGCTGGTCGACGGCCATGCCTACATCGCACCCTACGAGCTTCTCGAACTGAAGAACTGAGGACGCCGGGGGCCCGCCCCCCCCAGCCGGCCGGCCCCCGGATGGCCCCGCCCGTGTGGCGCCATGGGGCGATTTCATTTGCTGATACATAGTATTGCTTGTTGACACAGCAAATCCCAGTATCTAGAGTAATTCATCCGGATGATGCCGGATGATGCCGGATGTGCAAAGAAACTGGCTGGGAGAAGGCTGAAATCTTCCGTCAACAGCACGGCCTGTCCCCATCATGTCTGGAAAATCGAATGCTCCGGAGGAGAAGCCTGGCCGGATGTGTCGCGGCGTGCTGACGGTTGATTTCTGGAAAGAAGGTTTTGCTTGCAGGCTTGCGGGGGTTTGGAAATATTCAGCCTCGCGATGGCCGGAGCGTTTTTCACGCCTTCTTCCTGGGGAGCGGGCCGAACCGCCATGAGGGGTGCGCGAAGGCCCCATGGGAAACCGGGGCTCGAACGGGAACTGAAAAGGGACGGGTGCCATGGCTGTCTTCGCCATCAAACGAGTGGGCTATGGGCTCCTCTCGCTGCTGCTGCTGGCTCTGACCATCTTCACCTTCACCCGGATCG
>JAEZHQ010000635.1 GCA_023416455.1 Pseudomonadota bacterium
CGAAGTCCGAAACCGCCCGCAGGCCGCGGATGATGACGGTGGCGTTCACCTCCACCGCGAAATGCATCAGCAGCGTGTCGAAGGCCCGCACCTCGATGCTGGCCCCGTTGTTGTTCAGGACGGCCACATCCTCCCGCACCATCGCCACCTGCTCGTCCGTGGAGAAGAGCGGGCCTTTGCCGGCGTTGCGGGCGACGCCGACGATCAGGTGATCGACCAGACGCGAGGCCCGCTGGATGATGTCCAGATGCCCGTTGGTGATCGGGTCGAAGGTGCCGGGATAGACACCGATGCGGCGCTTGGCCATGCGAGTACCTTCCGCCTTTTCTTATTCGGTCACATCCCCGGGCGCGTCCCCGGGGCCAGCATCATCGACCGGGGCATCCTCCACGGACACCGTCTCGCCACCGTTCAGACCGCCGTTGCCGTTGGCCCCGTTCCCGTTGGCGTCCTCATCCTCCGCGATGGACGCGACGGACACCACCCGCTCCTCCGCACCCACGCGGAACAGCGTGACGCCCAGCGTCTTGCGACCCGCGATGCGCACGTCGTGGATCGGCATGCGGATGACCTGACCGCCGTTGGTGACCATCATCACCTGATGCGTGTCCTCCACCGGGAAGGCCGCGACGATGGAGCCGTTGCGGTCGCCCATCTCCATGTTCCAGATGCCCTGGCCGCCACGGCCGGTCACCCGGTACTCGTAGGAGGAGGTCCGCTTGCCGTAGCCGCGCTCGGTCACGGTCAGCACATACTGTTCCTGACGCTTCAGTTCCTCATAGCGTTCGGGGCTGAGCGTGACGGATTCGGTCGGCACCTCGTCGGCCTCCGGCGCCGCCTCGCCTTCCATGTCCACGCCTTCCTCGCGCTTCTTCTTGAGATAGGCCGCGCGTTCTTCCGGCGTCGCATCGACGTGGTGCAGCGTGGTCATCGAGATGACCTCGTCGCCGTCGGCCAGACGGATGCCACGCACGCCGGTCGAGGTGCGGCCCGCGAAGACGCGCACGTCGGCAACCTCGAAGCGGATGCACTTGCCGCCGCCGGTCGCCAGCAGAACGTCGTCGTCCTCCGAGCAGGTGCGGACAGCGATCAGGCGCTCGCCCTCCTCCTCCAGCTTCATGGCGATCAGGCCGTTGGAGCGGATGTTCTGGAAGTCCGACAGCCGGTTGCGCCGCACGTTGCCCTTCGAGGTGGCGAAGACGACGTGCAGGTCGGCCCACACGGCCTCGTCCTCCGGCAGCGGCAGGACGGTGGTTATCGTCTCCCCGTCGATCAGCGGCAGCAGATTCACGAAAGCCTTGCCGCGCGCCTGCGGGTTGCCCAGCGGCAGGCGGTAGACCTTCAGTTTGTAGACCATGCCGCGGGACGAGAAGAGCAGCAGCGGCGTATGGGTGTTGGCGACGAACAGGTCGCTGACCGCGTCCTCCGCCTTCATCGACATGCCCGACCGGCCCTTGCCGCCGCGCTTCTGCGCGCGATAGGTGGAGAGCGGAACGCGCTTCACATAGCCGGACTGGCTGACCGTGACGACCATGTCCTCGCGCTGGATCAGGTCCTCGATGTCGGCCTCGAACTCCAGCTCCTGGATCTCGGTGCGGCGGGGAGTGCCGAACCGCTCCTTCATCTCAACGAGTTCGTCGCGCAGGATGCCCAGCAGCTTCACGCGGTTGGCCAGCGTCTCCAGGTAATCGGCGATCTGGTCGGTGACGTCCTTCAGCTCGGCGCCGATCTTGTCCCGCTCCAGACCGGTCAGGCGGTGCAGGCGCAGGTCCAGGATGGCGCGGGCCTGTTCTTCCGACAGCCGGTAGGTGCCGTTCTCCGACACGCCGCGACCCGGCTCGTCGATCAGCGCGATCAACGGGGCGACGTCCATCGCCGGCCACTCGCGCTCCATCATCTGCTCGCGCGCCCAGACGGGGTCCGGGGCGCTGCGGATCAGCGCGATCATGGCGTCCAGATTGGCGACGGCGACCGCCAGACCGACCAAGGTGTGGGCGCGTTCGCGCGCCTTGCCCAGCAGGAACTCGGTGCGGCGGGTGATGACCTGTTCGCGGAACCGGACGAAGGCCGCGATGATGTCCTTCAGGTTCATCAACTCCGGCCGGCCGCCGTTCAGCGCCAGCATGTTGACGCCGAAGGAGGTCTGGAGCTGCGTGTGGCGGAACAGCTGGGCCAGCACGACGTCCGGCACGGCGTCGCGCTTCAGCTCGATCACCACGCGCACGCCGTCGCGGTCGGATTCGTCGCGCAGGTCGGAAATGCCCTCGATGGTCTTGTCGTTGACCACCTCGCCGATGCGCTCCATCAGCTTGGACTTGTTGACCTGGTACGGGATCTCCGTCGCCACGATGGCGAAGCGGTCCTTGCGGATCTCCTCGATCTCGGTCTTGGCGCGGATGATGACGGAGCCGCGCCCGGTCATCAGGGCCGAGCGGATGCCCGAACGGCCCAGGATCTGGCCGCCCGTGGGGAAGTCCGGGCCCGGCACGAACTCCATCAACTCTTCGACGGTGAGGTCGTTGTTGTCGATGTAGGCGCAGCAGGCGTCCACCACCTCGCCCAGATTGTGGGTCGGGATGTTGGTGGCCATGCCGACGGCGATGCCACCGGCGCCGTTGACCAGCAGGTTCGGGAAGCGCGCCGGGACGACCGTGGGCTCCTTGCCCGAATCGTCGTAGTTCGCCTGGAAATCGACCGTGTCCTTGTCGATGTCGTCGAGCAGCGATTCGGCCGATTTGGCCAGCCGCGCCTCGGTGTAGCGCATCGCCGCCGCCGGGTCGCCGTCCATCGAGCCGAAGTTGCCCTGGCCGTCGATCAGCATCAGGCGCATGGAGAAGTCCTGCGCCATGCGGACCATGGCGTCGTAGATCGCGCTGTCGCCGTGAGGGTGGTACTTACCCATCACGTCACCGACGATGCGCGCCGACTTCTTGTAGGGCTTGGTCGAGTCGTAACCGCCCTCCTTCATCGCATAGAGGATGCGCCGGTGCACGGGCTTCAGCCCGTCGCGGACGTCGGGCAGCGCGCGGCTGACGATCACGCTCATGGCGTAATCGAGATACGAGCGCCGCATCTCGTCTTCGATCGTGACCGGCGCGATGTCGGAGGCGGGAGGGAGGGGGATCGTGCTCAAGGAAACGGACTCATTCTGCGGGCTGCGGCGGTGCTTGGACACTCCGCGCGGCCCCGTGGGCCGCTGCGTGTAATATAAGAATTCCTACCAGCTTTCGCATGTGCACACAACGCCCGGAGCCGTCGACGACAGGTCAGCGGCGGCTCAAGAGCGCAAAGCGCAGCGAGAGTACGGTCACCGATACCACACTGGCGATGAGAATTCCCTCGAAAAGGCCCCGCTCGCCGCGCTCCAGTACGAAGGCGAGAAAGGCGGATACCGGAATCATCACCACCGCGTAGGAGATGAAGTGCAGGGCGGTGGGGATCCAGGCGTCGCCGCGCCCGCGCAGCGCGTTGGCCATGACCACCTGCCCGCCGTCGGCCACCAGCACCCAGGCGGTGAAGGCGATCAGCGGCGCCACGCGGGCCAGCAGCTCGGGATCGGCGGTGTAGAGTGCGCCCAGCGTCCCGGGCATCCAGCGGTACAGCAGGGCGACGCCGGCCAGCAAGGCGCTGGTCACCGCCAGCCCCGTCCAGCCGGCCAGCGCCATGTCCAGCCGGTCGCGCCGCCCGTAAGCGACCCCGACCCGCACCGCCGTGGCCGAGGCCAGGCCGACGGCCGCCATGAAGGGCAGCGCCGTCAGGTTCAACCCCACCGTGTAGGCGCCCAGCGCCAGCGGGGAGATCATTCCGGCGAACAGGCCCAGCGCGGCGAAGGCGCCGCTCTCCGCCGCCAGGCTCAGCCCGGCCGCGTAGCCGAGGTGGCGCTGGCGGCGGCTGTCGCGCCACCAGGCGCCGACCCGGCCACGCACGCCCCAGCGCGCGTGGTCGCTCATCCACCAGGCGTAGGCGACCAGCCCCAGCCCCATCAGCCAGCGCACCACCGTCGTCGCCCAGGCCGACCCCACCGCTCCCATGGCGGGCAGGCCGAAATGCCCCCACACCAGCGCCCAGGCCAGCAGCGCGTTCACCAGGTTGCCGGCGACCATCACGACCATGCCGGGAAGCGGCCGCTTCAGGCCCTCCAGGAAGAAGCCGGTGGTGACGTAGAGCATCATGCCCGGCGCGCCGAGACCGAGCACGGCGAGGACCGCCCCGCCGCCGGCCGCCAGCTCCTCCGACTGGCCGGACAGCCGGAAGAAGGGCGCCCCGGCCAGGGAGGCCAGAGCGAACAGCAGGCCCAGCAGGAGCGCATAGGGAAGCGAGCGCCGCCACACCCGCCCGCACTCGGCCTCGTCCCCGGCGCCCAGCGCATAGGCGGTGGTGGCGACCACCCCCATCAGCAGCCCGACCCCGGTTCCCGCCATCAGGTTGGCCGGCAGGTGCGCCAGCCCGTAATATGCAAGCTCCTGCGCGCTGTAGCGGCCGACGATGGCGGTGTCCACCGCCATCATGACCATCAAGCCGGCGCGCGAGACGATCACCGGCGCGGCCAGCCGCATCAGCTCGCCCACATGGGCGCGCAGACGATCGGCGATGCGGTGGGCGGGAAGCACGGATTCGGTCATGGAACAGCGGCCGTCTGGAACCGGGAAAGCCGGCCATCTTGACCACGCGACGTACCACGTCAAGCGGCAGCCGGCCATCCCGACGCCCCGTTGCAACCCGCTGCAAAAGGATCCGGCGCCCCGGAACCAACAAAGCGGGGCCAGCGTTGACAGGGGACCGTCATCCACTGAGGAGTTCGGGGCCATGACCCGCAGGATCCGGTTTCCGGTGCAGCAGATCGCGCTCGCCAGCTTCGTCCTGACCGTCGCCGCGCTGCTCGCGGGCTGCAACACGGTCGAAGGCATGGGGGCGGACGCCCAGGCCGGCGGCCGCGCCATCGAGCGCGCGGCGGAATGACCGGGAGGCGCCGCCATGAGTGATTTGACGATGCGTGATCCGACGATGAGTGATCCGATGATTCCCGCCGGGAGCGACCCCATGACGCCCGACGGCCCGGGCGAAATCCCCGCCCCGACCACCCCGGGCACGCCGCAGCCCACCCAGCCGGGCACACCCGACCCCTACCCCGTGCCCCCCAACCCGGATGTCCCGCCCGAGGTTCCGCCGCCGGCCGAACAGCCGATTCCCGGCATGCCGAAACCCACCCAGGCGTAGCGCGCCGCCAAGCGCCCTCCCGTCGCGGCGCCCGGCTTCAGGGTCGGGCCGCCCCTTCCTCCTCGCCCCACCGATGGCCCTGCGCGCCCACCGGGCGGACGGCCGCATCGTTTCGCGCCTCTCCGGCCTCCCTCGGCCAAAGATGAGGCCGGCCGTATTTCTTCAAAAACAGAAACAAGTAGCAAGCATAAATGCTGCCAATTCCAAACAAATGCTCGTCCCTTTAAGGAGAATCCGGCAGCCTTAGCCTGATTGCCTCCCTTTCGTTCGGAGGATTTCCGCTCCAATTGTCTCCTCAACGACAGCATGGAGTGGCACATGCCGATTTTCCGGGGAAAAAACAGCAACGATCGCCTGACCGGCACGAACGGCGACGATCGGCTCTACGGTGGCGGCGGCGACGACCAGCTCCTGGGCGGAGCGGGCAACGATCATCTGGAAGGCGGAGACGGCGACGACTGGCTCGGCGACCCCTACGCCGGCGATCCCGGCGACGACCGGATGCTCGGCCAGGCGGGCAACGACCAGCTGTTCGGCGGAGCGGGCAACGACTGGCTGGACGGCGGGACCGGCAACGACACGGTGAAAGGGGGGCGCGGCAACGACACGCTGATCGGTGGCGACGGTGACGACTGGCTGATCGACAGCCTGCGCGACGACGGCGCCGACCTGTTCCTGCCCGGGGCCGGAAACGACCATATGGTCAGCTACCACGACCAGACCATGGACATCTTCCGCATGGAACGGGTCCGCGGCGGCTTCGGGCAGGACGACATCGCCAATTTCGAGAAGGGCATCGACCGGATCGAGTTCCAGGGCTACACCGCCGCAAGCATGACCGTGACGGCGACGGACAGCCATACGGTCTTCGCGTTCCGGGATGGCTCGTCCCTCACCGTGGACGCCACCGGGCTGCAGGCCGGCCAGGACTACTTCTTCATCTGATGCCAGGACCGGAACGTCCTGGCGTTTGGCCCTGTTATTTCTGGCCCTGTTAATTCTGGCCCTTTATTTCTAGCCCAGGTATCCGGACGCAACCGCGACCGCGCGCTCCCATGGGCGCGAAGCCAAGGCCCGCGGAGGCGGGCCGCCCGGCCCATGAAGGCTCGGAAAGAGTATGAGCCGCCCGACGCCGAAGGCGCCCGTTCCTCATCGGACGCCTTCGGTCGAGCCCTGTCCGCGCCGTGCGCAGCCCAGCGCCGCCGGATCCTGCCGCCCCCGGCCATTCACCCTCCCGCCGCGTTATAGAGCGGATCCCGTGGGATCGGAATCGATCTGAAGCGTGAATCCGCTCGCACAACAAAGGCATGGAGTGTCGTGCGCTTCAGAACAAGCGCACGGCACTCCAGCCGCAGCACCGCGATGGAGGGCACCGTCATGCGCACACTCCCGAAGACCATCCTGCTCCCGCTGCTGGCCGCCACCGGCCTTCTGGCCCTGGGCGCCTGCGCGGAGATCGGGGATCCGCCGCGGCCGATGGCAACCATCACGCCTCTCGAACTCGTCGGGCTCACGGTGCAGTCGACGGACGGCACCCGAATCCTCGGCACCGTGGACGACGTCGTCGTTACCCCCGACCGCCGGCCGGCCCAGCTCGTCGTCGCCAGCGGCGCTCCCCTCCACCCGACCGAACGGCGGGCCACCGTGGACGCCGGGCTGATGCGCTACAGCTCCGAACGCCAAGCCCTCATCCTCAGCGGAATGACGACGGACGAGTTCGTGGCCCTGCCCGCCACCGTGCGCGGCGACCAGGCGGCGACACCCCAGCTGTCCGGCGCCACCGGCTCCACCAACTGGTCCGGCGTGAGGACCGTGCCCCGCTGATTCCGGCAGCGCTGCGCGCGGGCCGCGCGATGGCCCGATGCGTCCGGGAATCGGACGGGGCGCGCCCAAGCAGGCCAGGGTCTCTGACCGCGCCGGGCCGGCGGAGGCGTTGCGCCGGCACCCGGATCGCTCGCCTTCTCGCGGCTTTGGCTGGCACTGCCTGCTTGCCAGCCTGCCCGGCCGACGGCTTCCCCTCGGCCGGCCGCATGAGCCTCCCGCGCATGGCTGTGCCCTGCGCGGCCGGGCTTTAATCGAAGGCGTTTGCGCAAGCCACGCAATCGCCGTCGATGCCATGCCCCGACCGAACGCTCACCTCTGCCTGGCCTTGAACTGGTCGTAGGCCTCCACAGCCTGCGCCGCGTACATGACGGAGGGGCCGGCGCCCATGTAGACGGCCATGCCCATGGCCTCCATGATCTCGTCGCGGGTGGCCCCCTGCGCGACGGCGGCCTCGGCGTGAAAGGCGACGCAGCCATCGCAGCGGATCGCCACCGCAATCCCCAGCGCAATGAGTTCCTTGGTCTTGGTGTCCAGCGCCTTGGCCTCCAGGGCGGCGCGGGCGAGGCCCGAAAACGCCTTCATGACCTCTGGCGCCCCTCCGCGGAGTTCCCTGATCGCGCCGGAGAGTTCGGTCGTCATCTCGGGCCAGTTCTTGTGCATTTCGGTCTCCTGACTGTGTGCGGCGGTCATCGTTGGCCGTCGGTCGTCTCAAGAAAGGGGTGTCGATCGGGATCCTTGGGGGCATTCGCCCTCCATCGGCACCGGGGGCAGGACGTCCGCATGGCCGCTTGCATCGATGACCCGGCTTACTATATTAGTCAATGCTAATTTAGAGAGTAATGAAATATGGAAGGGCGCGCGACAACGGACAGCGAGCCGAAGGCCGTGACGATGAATCCCGCCGAATTCGAAGCCCGCGCCGCGGAAGCGGAGGCGTTCCTGCGCTCGCTCGCCAGCCGCCACCGCCTGATGATTCTGTGCTGCCTGCTGGAGGGCGAACTGGCGGCCGGGGACCTCGTCCGGCGCCTCGGCCTGTCGCAGTCCAACCTGTCGCAGCATCTCGCCAGGCTGCGCGAGGAGGGGCTGGCGGCAACCCGCCGCGAGGGCACCGCGATCTATTACCGCATCGGTTCCGAGCGGGTCCGTCCCGTCCTCGCCGAACTCCACCGCCTGTTTTGCGCCGAGCCTGGGCCCGGCGCCGATCCCCGCCCGGACTGACCACCCGACCTCGACCCGGAGAACCATGGAAAACTTCACGCCCGCTTCGGCCGCCCTGGGCGGCCTCCTGATCGGATCGTCCGCAGCCTTGCTGTGGGTTGCCAAGGGCCGGATCGCGGGGATCAGCGGCATCGTCGGCGGGCTCGGCGCCCTGCGTTCCGGCGACATCGCCTGGCGCGCGGCGTTCCTCGCCGGCCTGATGGCGGCGCCCCTGCTCTACGGTGCGGCGGGCGGCGCGCTGCCAGGGCCGCCCGCCGCAACCGGCCCCGCCCTTGCGATCGCGGCTGGCCTCCTGGTCGGCTTCGGCGCGCGCCTCGGCAGCGGCTGCACCAGCGGCCACGGTGTCTGCGGTCTCGCCCGGCACTCCCGGCGGTCGCTGGTAGCCACCGCGCTTTTCATGACCAGCGCCGCCGCCACCGTTTTCGTGGTCCGCCATCTGATCGGAGCCTGACCGCCATGCCCGCCTTGCTGATCGTCTTCGCGTCCGGCCTGCTGTTCGGTCTCGGCCTGACCGTGTCGGCCATGATCAACCCGGCCAAGGTGCTGAACTTCCTGGACGTCGCGGGCAATTGGGACCCGAGCCTCGCCTTCGTGATGGCTGCGGCCATCCCGGTCGCGGCGGCCGGCACGGCAATCGCCCGCCGACTCCGGAGACCTCTGGTCGGCACGGCCTTCCATGGCCCGACGGCGACGGCCGCCGACCGCCGCCTGACGGCGGGCGCCATCCTGTTCGGGATCGGCTGGGGGTTGGCCGGCTACTGCCCCGGCCCGGCCCTCGCCGCCGCCGGCCTCGGCACTCCCGGCGCCGGGCTGTTCGTTCTCGCCATGCTGGCCGGCATCGCCGCCCATGATGGGATGGCGACCGTCCGCGCAGGCCGCGACGCGCGCGCGTGATTCGGCCGGCGCATGAAGGCTTCCATGATCGGCCGGCCGATCACCCTCCCGCACGGGTGCGGCGCCTTGTGCTGCCGGGAATGACGCCAGGGCCGGAACGTCCTGACGTCTGGCCCTGGTATCCGGCCGCGGCTGCGCTACCACATGGGCGCGACCACATGGGCGCGAAGCCAAGCCCCGCGGAGGCGGGCCGCCCGGCGTATGAGGACTCGAAAAGGTCCGACCACAGGTCGGAACGTTCCGGAAATGTTATGAGCGCCCGCAAGGACAGCGCCCATGCCGGACGCACCGCGGGAAAGGCGCCGGACCTACGGAAGGTCCGGCGCCCAAACCTCGAAAGCGTCCCGCGGAACGTTCCAAGCAGCTTTTGCGAACGCTGCCCGCCGATGGGCAGGCTCGGATAACCTGCAAAGCCGGAGGACCCGCAGGCCCTGACAAGGCCGGCCCTGCGGCCCGATCCGAAAAAACCGGCTTAGAACGGGATCTCGTCGTCGAGATCCTCATGCCGGGGCGGGGCGCCACCGCCGCTGCGGCCAC
>JAEZHQ010000647.1 GCA_023416455.1 Pseudomonadota bacterium
GCGCTTCCGCTGTCCGGCACGGCGGCGCTCACGCTCGACGCCGCCGGCCGGCCGCAGGCGGGCCGTGCCGACCTCGGCGCCGGTCCCGGACGCCTCGACCATCCGGACCTGTTCCCGGAGCCGGTGACCATCCTCTCGGCCGCCCTCAGCGTCGCCGGCGACCGCGCGTCCGGGCGGTATGAGGTGGAGCGGCTGGCGCTCGACCTCGGCGGGCCGACGCTGGAGGGGCACGCCCGCGCCGCCGCGACGGCGGGCCGGCTCGACGTCGAGGCCACGGCCGCGGCCCGCGCCGTGCCGGTGGACGAGCTGCGCCGCCTGTGGCCGCTCGGCGTCAGCCCGAACGCGCGCGAGTGGATCACCGCCAACCTGTCGAACGGCAGCGTGACGGAGGCGACGGCGACGGTGACGGCGGCCGTGCCGCTGGACGACCCGGCCGCCGCCGAGGTCACCGGCGTCGAGGCGGCGCTGCGCGGCGAGGACCTGACGGTGGACTATTTCCACCCCCTGCCGCCGGTGACCGGCGTGGCGATGGAGGCGACCAGCGACGGCCGGACCTTCACCATCCACACCCGCGGCGGGCGCATCGACGACGTCCAGCTGGGCGAGGGCAATGTTGTCATCAGCGGCCTCGACGTCGGGCGGGAGGCGATGGACATCCGCATCCCGGTGCGCGGCCCGGTGCGCAGCATCCTGACCGTGCTCGACAGCCCGCCGCTGGGCTACCCGAGGCGCCTCGACCTCGACCCGGCGCGGACCCAGGGCAGCGCGGAGGCGCAGCTGCGCTTCCAGTTCCCGCTGCTGGTCGACCTGAAGGTGGAGGACCTCGCCCTCGACGTCGCCGCCCGGCTGCGCGGGGTCGCGGTGGAGAAGGTGGCCGCGGGGCTGAACGCCACCCAGGGCGAGCTGTCGTTGGCCCTCGACATGGACGCCATGTCGATCAAGGGCACCACCCGGCTGGACGGGGTGCCCGTCGCCATCGACTGGAAGGAGCAGTTCAACGCCGGCGCCAAGGGGCCGCGCACGCGCATCACGGTGAAGGGCGACGTGGACGCGCGCGACCTGCGCAGCCACGGCATCGACCTGGGCGAGCATGTGGAAGGCCCGCTGGGGGCGGACGTGCTGTTCACCATCGACCAGCAGCGGCGCTTCGGCCTGACCGCGGCGCTCGACCTCGCCAAGACCCGCCTGCGCATCCGCGAGCTGGGGTGGGAGAAGCCGCCGGGCGTCCCCGGTTCGGGCAAGCTGGCGCTGGAATTCCAGAAGGACCGCGTCACCCGGGTCACCGGCCTGACCGTGGAGGCCGGCGGCCTGCGCGGGCGGGCGACGGTGGATCTGGCGCCGCAGACCATGGCGGTCTCGCGCGTCCAGGTCCAGCAGCTCGCCGTCGGCCGCACCGACCTGCGCGCCGACATCACCGTGCGCGGCGACCGGGGCTATGCCGGGAGCCTGACCGGTCCCAGCCTGGACGCCCGCGCGCTGGTCGGCCGCGGCGACGCCGCGGGCAAGCCGCCGGAACCCGAGGGCGGCGCCGTTCCGCTCGACCTGACCGTGGCCTTCGACCGCGTGGTGTTCGGGGAGGACCGGCACCTTTCCGCGGTGGCCGGCACGCTGCGCCGCGATGCCCGCTCCTGGACCCACCTGGACGTGACGGCGCGCTCCGGGCGCAACGGAACGGTCAGCCTGCGCTACCGGCCCGGGGCGGGAGGCTTCCACGAGGTGGCGGTCCTGGCCAGCGACGCCGGCGAGGCGTTGCGCGCGCTCGACCTCACCGACCGGGTGCGGGGCGGCACGCTCAGCATCGGCGGCCGCACGGTGGAGCCGCGCGCCGACGCCGCCATCGAAGGGGCATTGGAGGTGACGGACTACGCGCTGGTCGACCCGCCGGTGCTGGCGCGCATGCTCAACGCCATCTCGCCGGCCGGCTTCGCCGAGCTGATGGGCGGCGGCAAGGACATCCAGTTCGGCCGCCTCGCCGCCGGCTACCGCAAGGAGGGGCGGCTGCTGACCCTGAAGGACCTGCGCACCTCCGGCTCGGCGCTCGGCCTGACGCTGGAGGGCGAGATCGACCTCGACACCGCCACCGCCAACCTGCGCGGCACCATCGTGCCGCTCTACGGGCTGAACCGGCTGATCGGGCAGATCCCGCTGCTGGGCGACGCGCTGAGCGGCGGCGAAGGGCAGGGCATCTTCAGCGCCACCTGGCGCGTCCAGGGGCCGCTGTCCGACCCGGACGTGACGGTCAACCCGCTGGCCGTCCTCGCCCCGGGATTCCTGCGCAACCTGTTCTTCCTGGGCGACGGCAAGCCCGGCGCGGCGCCGCCGGCCGATGACGGTCCGGAGGCGCACACCCGGTGAGCGCCTCCGGCTGGCGGGCGGGCGTCGTCCCTACACCAGCCGGACCTACTCCACCCGGACCAGGGCGTGCCGCTTCTTGCCGGCGCTGAGCTTGAGGATGCCGTCGGCGTTGAGGTCGGCGGTGGTCGCCCTGGCCGCCTCGTCGGCGATGGCGCCGTCGTTCAGCCGGGCTCCGGCGCCCTTGATCAGGCGCCGCGCCTCGCCCTTGGAGGCGGCAAGGCCGGCGGCGACCAGCAGGTCGACCACCGGGATTCCGGCTTCCAGCGCGTCCCGGGTCACCTCGACGCTGGGCAGCCCGTCGGCGGCGGCCCCCTGCTCGAAGGTGCGCCGCGCGGTCTCGGCGGCCTCGCGGGCGGCCTCCGCGCCGTGGGCCAGCCGGGTGACCTCGTCGGCCAGGATCTTCTTGGCCTCGTTGACGGCGGCTCCGGGCAGCGCCTCCAGCCGCGCCACCTCGTCCAGCGGCAGTTCGGTGTAGAGGCGCAGGAAGCGGCCGACGTCGGCGTCCTCGACGTTGCGCCAGTACTGCCAGAACTCGTAGGGGCTGAGCTTGTCGGCGGTGAGCCACACCGCGCCCGCCGCGGTCTTGCCCATCTTGGCCCCCGACGCGGTGGTCAGAAGCGGCGTGGTCAGGCCGAACAGCTCGGCGCCGTCGGTGCGGCGGCCCAGCTCCACCCCGTTGATGATGTTGCCCCACTGGTCCGAGCCGCCCATCTGGAGCGCGCAGCGGTGGCGCCGGTGCAGCTCGACGAAGTCGTAGGCCTGGAGGATCATGTAGTTGAACTCCAGGAAGGTCAGCGGCTGCTCGCGCTCCAGCCGCAGCTTGACCGAATCGAAGGTCAGCATGCGGTTGATCGTGAAGTGCCGGCCGACGTCGCGCAGCAGCGGGATGTATTTCAGCCCATCCAGCCAGTCGGCGTTGTTCACCATCACGGCGTCGGTCGGCCCGCCCTCCGACCCTTCGGGGGCGAAGGTCAGGTAGCGGGCGAAGATGCGCCGGATGCCGGCCAGGTTGGCGGCGATGGCCTCGTCGGTCAGCAGCTGGCGCGCCTCGTCCTTGCCGGAGGGGTCGCCGATCTTGGTGGTGCCGCCGCCCATCAGGACGATCGGCTTGTGGCCGGTCTTCTGCAGCCAGCGCAGCATCATGATCGGCAGAAGGCTTCCCACATGCAGGCTGTCCGCCGTGCAGTCGAAGCCGATGTAGGCGACGACCGGCCCCGCCGCGGCCCGCTCGTCGAGGGCGGCGAGGTCGGTGCACTGGTGGATGAAGCCGCGCTCCTGAAGCGTGCGGAGGAAGTCCGATTTCAGCGTGGTCATGGCCGTGGTCCGGCTGTCGTGGTGGCGTTCTGGGTGGCGTCTGTTAGCATGGAACCGCCGCCCCCACAATTGCCGGGGCGGCGCCGGGGAGCAAGGCGGAGACCCTCATGCACAGCGTTGTCCACACCGTCGTCGGGCTGATGAGCGGCACCTCCATGGACGGCATCGACGCCGCCCTGCTGCGCACCGACGGGGAAGGGCGGGCGGAGGCCGGGGCCTTCCTCACCCTTCCCTACGGGGACGGGCTGCGCGCCCGCCTGCGCGCCTGCCTCGGCGGCGCCGGGCCGGCGGCGGCGGTGGCGGCGGTGGAGCGCGAGCTGACCGACGCCCACGCCGACGC
>JAEZHQ010000055.1 GCA_023416455.1 Pseudomonadota bacterium
GGACCGGCGGGCCGGCACCGCCTGGCTGCGCGCCGCGGCGTCGCGCGGCCACGCCGAGGCGCGCCGGCTGGTCCGCTATGTGCCGGCCCGGATGGGTCACATCCGCCCCTGGTGCCGGCCCGGCGCCGGCCCGCTGCGCGGGATGACGCCTCCGCCCGAGGCGATCGTCCGCCTGGTGCGGGAGATGGCCCCCACATACGGGATCGACCCCGCCCTGGTGCTGGCCGTCATCCAGGTCGAGAGCGCCTACCGCAGCGACGCCGTCTCGCCCAAGGAGGCGGCCGGCCTGATGCAGCTGATCCCGGACACGGCGGAGCGCTTCGGGGTCGGGGACGTCTTCGACCCGGAGGAGAACGTCCGGGGCGGCATCAAGTACCTGCGCTGGCTGCTGGCCTACTTCCGGGGCGACGTCACGCTGGCGCTGGCCGGCTACAACGCGGGAGAGCGCGCGGTGGACCGCCACAAGGGCGTGCCGCCCTATCCCGAGACGAGGAGCTATGTGCGGGCCATCCGCCGCGTCTATGATGCCGAACGCCACCCCTTCGACGCCGCGGTCGCCGAGCCGTCGCCGCTGACGGCGCGCCAGGCGGCCGAGGTGGCGCGGCCGGGCAAGGGCTAGGCGGGATCCGGCCGGGCGGGCGGGGTACGGGCGCAGGTTTCGGAAGCCATCTGGAAGAAGCCATCTGGAAGAAGCCATCAGGAAGGGAGTGCCAACGCCGTGCCGATGTCCGAACGCAGCCTTCTCGGCCTCAGCGCGGCCGGTTTCCACAGGATCGCCTACACCCAGTGGGGCCGCGACGACGCGCCGGGCACCGTCGTGTGCGTCCACGGCCTGACCCGCAACGGCCGCGACTTCGACGCGCTGGCCCTGGATCTGGCCGGCCACCGCCGGGTCGCCTGCCCCGACATGGTGGGGCGCGGCCGGAGCGACTGGCTGGCCAGCCCGGCGCTCTACGGCTACCCGCAATATTGCGCGGACATGGCGGCGCTGATCGCCCGGCTGGGCGTTGCCGAGGTGGACTGGGTCGGCACCTCCATGGGGGGGCTGATCGGCATGCTCCTGGCCGCGCAGCCCAACAGCCCGATCCGCCGGCTGGTGATCAACGACGTGGGCCCCTTCGTCGCCAAGGCGGGCCTCCAGCGGATCGCCGACTATGTGGGCAAGGACCCGGTGTTCGAGGACATCGCGGCGGTGGAATCCTACCTGCGCTTCGTGCTCATGGGCTTCGGCCGGCTGCCCGACGAGGCGTGGCGCCACATGGCCGAGCACAGCGCGCGGCGGCGCGGCGACGGCCGCTACGGCCTGGCCTACGATCCGGCCATCGCGGAGGCTTTCAAGGCGCAGCCCCTCGACGATGTCGACCTGTGGCCGGTCTGGGACCGCATCCGCTGCCCGGTTCTGGTGCTGCGCGGCGCCGATTCGGATCTGCTGCTGGCCGAAACCGCCGAGGAGATGACCCGCCGCGGCCCCGGCGCCCGTGTCGTGGAGGTCCCGCACACCGGCCACGCCCCGGCGCTGATGACCGCCGACCAGATCGCGGCGGTGCGCGGCTTCCTCCTGGAGGAATGATTCCGATTCGGAAGAACAGGCGCTTCCGGCGCGGCCCGCTCAGCTGTTCAGGAACATGCGGTAGGCGGGGTTGCCGGTCTCGTCCTCGTAGGGGTAGCCGAGCGCGCGCAGGCGGTCGGCGAAGCGCGCCCGGTCCGCGGGCGGCACCTGGAGGCCGGCCAGCACCCGGCCGTAATCGGCGCCGTGGTTGCGGTAATGGAAGAGGGTGATGTTCCACTCCGCCCCCACCCCGTCGAGGAACTTGAGCAGGGCGCCGGGGCGCTCGGGGAACTCGCAGCGCAGGATGACCTCGTCGCGCAGCGCCGGGGCCCGCCCGCCGACCATGTAGCGGATGTGCAGCTTGGCGGTTTCGTTGGCGCTGATGTCCAGCACCTCGTAGCCGAGCCGGGTGAGTTCGGTGATGACCTCGGGCTTTTCGCGGTGGGCGTCGTCCAGCTTGAGGCCGACGAAGACATGGGCGTCACGGCTCTCGGCGTAGCGGTAGTTGAACTCGGTGATGGTGCGGTTGCCGAGCACCTGGACGAAACGGCGGTAGCTGCCCGGCCGCTCGGGGATGGTCACGCCGAGCAGGATCTCGCGCGCCTCGCCGACCTCGGCGCGCTCGGCCACGTGGCGCAGCCGGTCGAAGTTCATGTTGGCGCCGCTGTTGATCGCGACCAGGGCGCCGGTGCGCTCCGGGTGGCGGGCGGCGTAGCCCTTCAGCCCGGCCAGCGCCAGCGCGCCCGCCGGCTCGGCGATCACCCGCATGTCCTCGAAGATGTCCTTGACGGCGGCACAGATGGCGTCGGTGTCGACGACCAGCGCCTCGTCGAGCAGGCTCCGGCACAGCCGGAAGGTCTCGGCCCCCGCCTGGCGCACCGCGACGCCGTCGGCGAACAGCCCGACGCGGTCGAGGACGACCCGCTCGCCGGCCGCGATGGCCGCCGACATGGAGGCCGCGTCCACCGGCTCCACCCCGATCACCTTGGTCCCGGGGCGCAGGAACTTCACGTAGGAGGCGACCCCGGCGGCGAGCCCGCCGCCGCCCACCGGAACGAAGACCGCCTCGATGGGCTCGGGATGCTGCTGGAGGATCTCCACCCCGATGGTGCCCTGTCCGGCGATCACGTCGGGGTCGTCGTAGGGATGGACGAAGGTCAGCCCGCGCTCCCGCTCCAGGTTGCGGGCGTGCCCGTAGGCTTCGTCGAAGGTGTCGCCGTGGAGAACCACCCGGCCGCCCCAGTAGCGGACGGCCTCGATCTTGATCGGCGGCGTGGTCACCGGCATGACGACGGTGGCGTCGATGCCCAGCCGCTGCGCCGACAGGGCGACGCCCTGCGCGTGGTTCCCCGCCGAGGCGCAGATGACCCCGGCCGCGCGGGCCTCGGCGGAGAGGCGGACGATGCGGTTGTAGGCGCCGCGGATCTTGAAGGAGAAGACCGGCTGGAGGTCCTCCCGCTTGAGCAGGACCGGACGGCCGAGGCGCCGGGCGAGCCGGACCATGGGGTCGAGCGGGGTCTGCTGCGCCACGTCGTAGACGCGGCTGTCGAGGATCCGGCGGACGTAGTCGATCACGGTCTGCTCCCATACGGCCCGGATGGCGGGCGGCGGCCGATTTCAGCCGCCGCCCCCCGTCCGGGCAAGCCTTTTCTTCGCGGCCGCGGCAGGAGCGGGCAACGACGCCGTGACGCGCGGCGCCGGGCGTCCTATAAGTGCGCCACGACCGCAGGACCGCCATGACCGAGACCGACGCCGCCTTCGACCCGCAAGCCCTGCCGCCCCTGCGCGAGGTGATCGCCCGCTTCGGGCTGGACGCCCGCAAGGCGCTGGGCCAGAACTTCCTGCTCGACCTCAACCTGACCGGGCGCATCGCGCGTTCGGCCGGCGACCTCGGCGGGGTCACCGTCGTCGAGGTCGGCCCCGGCCCCGGCGGGCTGACCCGGGCCCTGCTGTCCACCGGGGCGCGGCAGGTGGTGGCGGTCGAGCGCGACCACCGCTTCGTCGAGGCGTTGCAGGACGTGGTCCAGGCGGCCGGCGGCCGGCTCGCCATCGTCGAGGCGGACGCGCTGGAGGTCGATCCGGTGGCGCTGGCGCCGGCGCCGCGCGCCATCGTGGCCAACCTGCCCTACAACGTGGCGACCCCCCTGCTGATCGGCTGGCTGGCGCGGATCGAGTCCTTCGTCAGCCTGACGCTGATGTTCCAGAAGGAGGTCGCCGACCGGCTGGTCGCCCCTCCCGGCGGCAAAGCCTACGGCCGGCTGTCGGTGATCACCCAGTGGCGGGCCGAGGCCAGGGTCCTGTTCAACCTGCCGGCCAGGGCCTTCACCCCGCCGCCCAAGGTCGCCTCCTCGGTGGTCCGGCTCACCCCGCGCGCCGCGCCCGAGCCGGCGGAATGGGCGGCGGTCGAACGGGTCACCGCCGCCGCCTTCGGCCAGCGCCGCAAGATGCTGCGGCAGAGCCTGAAGGCGCTGGGCGACGCCGAGGCGCTGCTGGCCGAGGCGGGAATCGCGCCGACCGCAAGGGCGGAGGAGGTGGACGTGGCGGGCTTCGCCGCGCTGGCGCGGGCCTACCGGGCGCGCCGGCACGGGGCGGACGGGTAGCCGGCGGACCGGCCGGCCTGCCG
>JAEZHQ010000236.1 GCA_023416455.1 Pseudomonadota bacterium
CCGTGGGGCCGTCCGCCGGCGCCCAGCCATGGCGACCCGCGCGTGGCGCCCTACGCCAACCCCAACCAGCCCCGCGCCGGCGGCGGCTTCATGGCGGGCGCCATGCAGACCGCCATGGGCGTGGCCGGCGGCATGCTGCTGGGCAGCGCGCTCTCCAACATGTTCTCCGGCGGCGGCGAGGCCATCGCCCAGGAGGCGCAGGGGGCAATGGACCAGATCGCCGAACCGGTCGCCGATCTGGCGCCCGACGAGGGTGGCTGGGGCGACGCCGGCTTCGGCGACGAGGAGTTCTGATACGGACGGTGCTGTGAAGGCGTCGTCCGTATCACCCCTGCGATCAATGCTATCGCATTGATCTGTCGGGTTTTACCGGCGGCGCTCCGTGTTCATGCGCCGCCGGTATGACGCCCCCGCGGGCGGCGCCGCCGGGTGCCGCCCGCGCAGACCGACGGACCGGATGCCGCCACCGCGTGGGGAGGCCGAGCTGTTCGAATGGATCGTCGACACGGTGGCGCGGTCGGGATACCTGGGGATCGCCCTCCTGATGGCGCTGGAGACGGTGTTCCCTCCGATTCCCTCCGAACTGATCATGCCGCTCGCCGGCTTCGCCGCCGCCCGCGGGGACCTCGGCATGGCCGGGGTGATCGCCGCCGGTGCCGCCGGGTCGGTGATCGGCGCGCTGCCCTGGTATGTCGCCGGGCGCTGGCTCGGCGCCGACCGCGTCCGGCGGCTGGCGGCGCGCCACGGCCGCTGGCTGACCCTGACGCCGGACGAGATCGACGGCGCCGTCGCCTGGTTCGGCCGGCATTGCGGCAAGGCCGTCCTGCTGGGACGGCTGATCCCCGGGGTGCGGACCCTGATCTCGGTGCCGGCGGGAATCGCGCGGATGGCGCCGCTGCGCTTCCTGGCCTATTCGGCGGCGGGGACGCTGCTGTGGACCGGCCTGCTGGCGTTCGCCGGCTACCTGCTGGAAAGCCAGTACGGCCGCGTGGCCGCCGCCCTGGACCCGGTCGCCAAGGTCATCATCGCCGCCCTCCTGCTCGGCTATGCCTACCGCGTCGCCACCCACGGGAAGGGCCGCCCCCGGCCGGAACGGCGGGATTAGAACTCCGGACGCCAGGCGCCGCCGTACGGCTCCGGACGGCTTCTTCGGGCGTCAACCGGTTTCCAGGCGGCTGCTGGTGCGGCTCTGCACGGACGCCGCGATCTTCGGCTCGATCTCCACCCGGTTGCGGCCGGCGTTCTTCGCACGGTAGAGCGCGACGTCGGCCCTGGCGAGCAGGGTTTCGATTCCCGGATCGCTCCGCCCCAGCCAGGCCAGCCCGACGCTGACGGTCAGGCGGAGGGGGGCGTCCCCCGGGACCGGCAGGCCGTCGCCGGCGACCGCCGCCCGGACCCGCTCGGCGGCGACCAGGGCGTTGACCGGGCTGGTTTCCGGCAGGACGACGGCGAACTCCTCGCCGCCCAGCCGCCCCACCAGGTCGCAGTTGCGCAGGGCGCCCTTGCAGCAGCGGACCACCAGCCGGATGGCGTCGTCGCCCACCCCATGCCCGTAGGTGTCGTTGACGCGCTTGAAGTGATCGATGTCGAGCATCATCACCGACAGCGGCCGGTCATAGCGGTGCGAGCGCAGAAACTCCTCGTTTCCCCGCGCCAGCAGGCTGCGCCGGTTGAGCACGCCCGTCAGCGCGTCGATGGTCGCCAGCCGCTCCAGCTCGCGTTGCATCGCGACCACCCGCGACGCCGCCATCAGACGGGCCTTCGCCCAGGTCCAGTCGAGCGGCTTGCGCAGGAACTCGTCCGCCCCGCCTTCGATCAGCTCGTGGAACTGGTCGGTCATGCTGCCGGGGATCATGATGATCAGGTACTGGTGCAGCACCCGCTGCCGGGTGCGCAGATGCCAGCACAGCTCCAGCCCCGACATGTCCTTGAGCCGGCTGTCGATCATCACGACGTCGAAATGCTCGCCGTCGACCGCCTGCATGGCCTCGGCGCCGGAATTCACCGTCGATGCCCGGTAGCCGAACTTCTGAAGTTCGAAGACCATCATGGCCCGGTGATGGGGCGAGTCATCCACGATCAGGATCTTCAAACCCGAGGCTCCGGCAGTTCCTCAGTCCATCGGACAATCAATACGCACCGTCGGTCAAGGACAACAAGTCCCTTTTCACCCTGGGGGCGAAGCCCGCCGCGGTCCCATGGCCGTTTCGCGGACGGCGCCGCCGGGGCCGCCGGCGCGTGATGGAAGCCATCCCCCACCGGCGGCTCACGCCCAGCTGAGCAGGAGGGCGGCAGCGGGCGGCGGATCCGGCCGGACCATGGGGACGGCGCCCAGCAGCAGCTCGCCGCTCGACCCGTCGACGGTGATCGTGTCCCCGGCCCGGACGGTGAACCCGCCCGCGGTCATCATCCCCCGCGCGGGATCGACCCGCAGGCCGCGGGCACCGCACACGCAGGGGCGGCCGAGGGCGCGGGCGACGGTGGCGGCGTGGCTGGTGGCCCCGCCGCGCGCGGTGACCACGGCGCAGGCCGCCTCCATCCCCTGCACGTCCTGGGGCGACGTCTCCGGCCGGCACAGAAC
>JAEZHQ010000247.1 GCA_023416455.1 Pseudomonadota bacterium
GCGGTACTCCACGGTCAGGACGTCGGCTTCGGCGCCGGCTTCGGCGGCGGCGGCATCGGCGCCGGCCGCCGCGAGGGCGGCGCGCCCGGCCAGCACGCGCCCGCGGTCGTCGGGATGCAGGCGCGATTCCCAGAAGCCGCCCTCCTCCAGGAAGCGGCGGGCCGGAAAGCCGAACAGCGCCTGCACGTTCTCCGTGATGTAGCGGAAGACGGCGCCGTCGCCCAGCGGGGCCGTGTAGAGGACGATGGGCAGGGAGCGGACGATCAGCGCCTGGCGCTCCTCGGAGCGGCGCAGCGCCTGCTCGGCCATCAGCTTCTCGGTGCGCACGCGGAAGTTCTCGGCGAGCAGGCGTTGCCTGGCCTCCGCCTGGCGCCGGACTTCCTCGGTCTTGCGGTACAGCTCGACGAACACCGCGACCTTGCAGCGCAGGATGACCGGGTCGACCGGCTTGAACATGTAGTCGACCGCCCCCGCCGAATAGCCGCGGAAGATGTGCAGCTCGTCCTTGTTGATGGCGGTGAGGAAGAGGATGGGGATGTGCCGCGACTTGCGCCGGTGGCGGATCAGCTCGGCCGCCTCGTAGCCGTCCATGCCGGGCATGTGGACGTCCATCAGGATCGCCGCGAAATCCTGGTCGAGCACGCGGATCAGCGCCTCCTCGCCGGAGCGCGCCAGGACCAGCGTCGCCCCGAGATCGGCCAGCGTCTCCCGCATGGCCAGGAGGTTCCGGGGGTCGTCGTCCACGACCAGGACCCGGATCTCCGACGCTGCCACTGTCCCGGCCGGCTCTCCGCCGCCCTCGCCGTGCATCGCCGCGGCCGCGGCGGAATCCTCGACGTTGATGTCCCGTGACGGCATCCGGCGGTCCCTCACTCCCGGCCGGGGCGGTGGACGATCACCGGCACGCCGGCGGTCCCGGCCGGCGGCCGGCTCCACACCCGCAGGAGCGACAGCAGATGGTCGATGTCCACCGGCTTGGCGATGTAGTCGGTGGCCCCCGCCTCGATGCATTTCTCCCGGTCGCCCTTCATCGCCTTGGCCGTCACGGCGATCACCGGCAGGCCACGCCCCCCCGGCATGGTGCGGATCCCGCGTATGGTCTGGTAGCCGTCCATCCTGGGCATCATGATGTCCACCAGCACCACGTCCACGGCCGGGGTCTCCTTCAGCAGCCCCAGCCCCTCCAGGCCGCTTTCGGCGTGGAGCACCCTCATGTCGTGCGCCTCCAGAACACTGGCCAGGGAGAAGATGTTGCGGACGTCGTCGTCGATGATCAGCACCGTCCGGCCGGACAGCACCGGGTCGCGCTGGCGCAGCTCCAGCAGCGCCGCGCGCTTCTCCTCGGGCAGCCGGTCCACGGCCCGGTGCAGGAACAGCACCGTCTCGTCGAGCAGGCCGCCCGGCGAGCGCACGCTCTTCAGGACCACCGTCTCGGCCAGCCGGCGCAGCCGCGCCTCGTCCTCCGGCGCGATGGTCGAGGCCACGTAGGCGACCACCGGCATCCAGGCAGTGTCCTCGCGGTTGCGCAGCCCCTCGATCAGCTCGAAATCGGCGGGCTGCGGCAGCGACAGGTCGAGCACCATGCAGTCGAAGGATTCCGTGGCCAGGGCGTGGCGCGCCGCCTCGACCGAGGTGACGGTCCGGCTCTCGACGTCGCCGTTGCCGACCAGCGCGGCGATGGCGCCCGGCGGGCCGCCCTCCTTCTCCACGATCAGCAGCTTGCGGTGGTGCCGCTCGACGAAGCTCTTGACCCTGCCCAGCGCGGCGAAGACGGCCTCGCGGTCGACCGGCTTCTCGCTGTAGGCGAAGGCGCCCATGGCGAGGCCGCGGCGCCGCTCGTCCTTGGCGGAGATGACGTGCACCGGGATGTGCCGGGTCCGCGGGTCGTGCTTCAGCAGGTCGAGCAGCGCCCAGCCGTCCATGTCCGGCAGGCCGATGTCGAGCAGGATGGCGTCCGGGTGGTATTTGCGGGCCAGCGGCACGGCCGGCGCCCCGGCGTTGGTCACGATGGCCTTGAAGCCCTTCTCCCGCGTCAGGTCGATGAGGATGGAGGCGAACGTCACGTCGTCCTCGACGATCAGCACCACCGGCTCGCCCGGGCGGATGCGCTCGCGGTCGTCCATGGAGGGGTGGAGCTGGAGCAGGGCCAGCCCCTCCCCGGAGCCGGCGGCGACGATCGGCCGGGTCGGCGCCGGCGCCGCCGAGCGCGGCGGCTGTTCCCCATGGCGGGCGAGGTCGAAATGACGGGGCACGTAGAGCGTGAAGGTGCTGCCCGTGTCGACCGTGCTGGCGACGCGGATCTCGCCGCCCAGAAGGCGGGCGATCTCGCGGCTGATGGACAGGCCGAGGCCGGTGCCGCCGTACTTGCGGCTGGTGGTGCCGTCGGCCTGCTGGAAGGCCTCGAAGATGATGCGCTGCTTGTCCTCCGGGATGCCGATTCCGGTGTCGGCGACGGAGAAGGCCAGCACCGCGCCGGCGGCGTTCAGCACCGGGTGGTCGCCGCTCCAGCCGCCGGCGGCCGGCGCCACGCGGAAGGTCACGCCGCCGGCGTCGGTGAATTTGAAGGCGTTGGACAGCAGGTTGTTGAGCACCTGCTCCAGGCGCTTCTCGTCGGTCTGGAGGCTGGGCGGCAGGGCGGGATCCAGCTCGATGGCGAAGCGCAGGCCCTTCTCCTGGGCGAGCTGGGAGAAGGTGCGCTCCACATGGCCGCGCAGGTCGGCCAGGTCCACCTCGCCGATCTCCAGCGTGACCGTCCCGGACTCGATCTTGGACAGGTCGAGGATGTCGTTGATCAGGCCCAGCAGGTCGCTGCCGGCGGCGTGGATGGTGCGGGCGAACTCCACCTGCCGGGCGGTCAGGTTGGTGTCGGGGTTGTCGGCCAGCAGCTTGGACAGGATCAGCAGGCTGTTCAGCGGCGTGCGCAGCTCGTGGCTCATGTTGGCCAGGAACTGCGACTTGTACTTGGAGGTCAGGGCGAGCTGCTCGGCCTTCTCCTCCAGCGCCGCCTTGGCCAGCACGACCTCGCGGTTCTTGCGCTCGACCTCGGCGTTCTGGGTCTCCAGCTGCCCGGCCTTCTCCTCCAGCGCCTCGTTGGTCTGGCGCAGCTCCTCCTGCTGGGCCTTCAGCAGCTCCTCCGACTTGCGCAGCGAGGCGGCCTGCTGTTCCAGCCGCCCGTTGGTCGTCGTCAGCTCCTCCTGCTGGCTCTGCAACTCGCTGGTCAGGCGCTGCGACTGCTTGAGCAGGCCCTCCGTGCGCATGTTGGCGGCGATGGTGTTGAGCACGATGCCGATGCTCTCGGTCAGCTGCTCCAGGAAGGACTGGTGGGTCTCGCCGAAGTGGCTGAAGGAGGCCAGCTCCAGGACGGCGTTCACCTCGTCCTCGAACAGCACCGGCAGGACGATGATGTTGAGCGGCGGCGCCTCGCCCAGGCCCGAGCTGATCGCCACGTAATCCTTGGGCACGTTGGTCAGCAGGATGCGCTTCTTTTCGTAGGCGCACTGGCCGACCAGCCCCTGCTTGAGGGCGAAGCGGTTGCCGAGATTCTTGCGCTCCTTCATCGCGTAGCTGGCCGCGAGTTCGAGCACCGTCTCGTCCTTCTCGCGCGCGGCGACGTAGAAGGCGCCGTGCTGGGCGTTCACCAGCGGGGCGATCTCCGACAGGATCAGGTTGGAGACGGTGACGAGATCGCGTTCGCCCTGGAGCATGCGGGTGAATTTGGCGAGGTTGGTCTTCAGCCAGTCCTGCTCCGCGTTCTTCAGGGTCGTGTCGCGGAGGTTGCGGATCATCTCGTTGATGTTGTCCTTCAGCGCGGCGACCTCGCCGGAGGCGGCCACCGCGATGGAGCGGGTGAGGTCGCCCTTGGTCACCGCGGTCGCCACCTCGGCGATGGCGCGCACCTGGGTGGTCAGGTTGGCGGCCAGCTGGTTGACGTTGTCGGTCAGGTCGCGCCACACCCCGGTCGCCCCCGGCACCTTGGCCTGTCCGCCCAGCTTGCCCTCGATCCCCACCTCGCGGGCCACGTTGGTCACCTGGTCGGCGAAGATCGCCAGCGTCTCGATCATGCCGTTGATGGTGTCGGCCAGCGCCGCGATCTCCCCTTTGGCGTCCACCGTCAGCTTGCGCTTCAGGTTGCCCTGGGCCACCGCGGTCACCACCTCGGCGATCCCGCGCACCTGGCCCGTCAGGTTGGCGGCCATCATGTTGACGTTGTCGGTCAGATCCTTCCAGGTCCCCGCCACCCCCTTGACCTGGGCCTGCCCGCCCAGCTTGCCCTCGATCCCCACCTCGCGGGCCACCCGGGCGACCTCGCTGGCGAAGCTGTTGAGCTGGTCGACCATGGTGTTGATGGTGTCCTTCAGCTCCAGGATCTCGCCGCGCACGTCCACCGTGATCTTCTTGGAGAGGTTCCCGTTGGCCACGGCGGTCGTCACCTCGGCGATGTTGCGCACCTGACCCGTCAGGTTGGCGGCCATCAGGTTGACGCTGTCGGTCAGGTCCTTCCAGGTCCCCGCCACCCCCTTGACCTGGGCCTGCCCGCCGAGCTTGCCCTCGCTGCCCACCTCGCGGGCCACCCGGGTGACCTCGCTGGCGAAGCGGTTCAGCTGGTCGACCATGGTGTTGATGGTCGATTTCAGCTCCAGGATCTCGCCCTTCACGTCGACCGTGATCTTCTTGGAGAGATCCCCGTTGGCCACCGCGGTCGTCACCTCGGCGATGCTGCGCACCTGGTTGGTCAGGTTGGCGGCCATCAGGTTGACGTTGTCGGTCAGGTCCTTCCAGGTGCCGCCGACGCCCTCCACCCGGGCCTGCCCGCCCAGCTTGCCCTCGATCCCCACCTCGCGCGCCACGCGGGTCAGCTCCGAGGTCACGGCGACCAGCTGCTCGACCATGGTGTTGACGTTCCGGGCGGTGCCAAGGAACTCGCCCTGGAGCGGGCGCCCCTCGATCTCCAGCGCCATCGACCTCGACAGGTCGCCCTTGGCGACGGCGCCGATGACGCGGGCCATCTCCGTCGTCGGATGGGTCAGGTCGCCGACCAGCGTGTTGATGCTGTCGATGCAGGTCTCCCAGCCGCCGGTGGCGTTGGCCAGGCGGGCGCGCTGGCTGATCCGGCCCTCCTTTCCGACGGTCACGCTGAGCCGGCCCAGCTCGCCCGCCAGCCGCTCGTTCATCTCGACGGTGTCGTTGAAGGCGGCGGCGATCTCGCCGTCCAGCCCGGTCAGGTCCATGGGCAGCCGCGCCGTGAAATCGCCCTTCCGGAACTGGCGGAGCGCCCGCAGGAGGACGTGAGGGGTGAGCTGGTCCTGAGCTGCCGCCGTGGTCATGGTCGGGGATCCGTCCCTGTGCGTCTTGGAAGCGTGCGTGGTCAAGGGGGGAGAGCGGCCGGCCTCAGCGCCGGTGCGGCCGCGCCCCGGCGTGGTGACGGCGATGGAGGGTGGCCGCGGCGCCAGCCCGTCCGGCCGCGTTCAGGGCCGGGCGAAGACGCGATCCAGCATGGCCTTCAGCTGAGCCGCGTCGTAGGGCTTTGGCAGGAAACCGAAAGGGTGGGCGGTCTCGGCCCGCTCCAGCAGGGCCGGGTCACAGGCCCCGGACATGAAGATGCTGCCGACCGCGAAGCGTTCGCGCAGGGCCAGGGCGGTCTCGATCCCGTCGCGCCCGCCCGCCAGCCCGATGTCCACCAGGGCCAGCGCCGGCCGCTCGCGGTCGGCGATCGCCAGCGCCTCGTCGGCCGACGCCGCCACCCCGCAGACCTCGTAATTCATGTCCTCCAGCACGTCGGACAGATACATGGCGACGATCGCCTCGTCCTCCACGACCAGAAGGCGGAGGGTCTGCGCCGAAGAACCGCCAAGCGGGTAAGTCATGCCTCGTTCCCCTTATCCCTTGCCTGCGACACCGGCCAGGACGGCACCCGGTCATGCCATTCTCCGCAGTCCTGACAAGGCCAAGGGGCACCGATCCGCGCGCACTCTCCGGCGAAGCAGACAGCGACGACTAGCATGCCTCAGCATCATGGATAAGAAAAAAAGAGAAAATACCCCAAATGGGCTATGCATTGACCCTATTCTTTGAAAGGGTTCTCGGCAGGGGTGACGGCAATCCGGAAACATTATTGTGATATTGCACGCGCTCATTCCGGCTGTGCTTGCCGGACCGGCGCCGGACGGCCTGGGCGGGGGCGTCCGGGAAGCGGGGAGGGGGAGCGGCCGCCGCGGCTGCCCCTTCCGGTCGGGGGCTGTCGGCAGGGCCGGCCACGCCACGTCAATGGAAGGGGATGCGCCGGCGGGCGCTTCTCGCAGCGCCCGCCGGCGTCCGTCAGGGAGGATGCCATGGCGACACTGGACAGCAACCTTTCCGGCCCGGGCGCCGGGTCCCGCGGCGGCCTGCGCGAGGTCGTGGCCGTGTTCGACGACCCCGACGCCCTGGACGGGGCGATCAGCGAATTGCAGCAGCACGGCTTCGGCCGGGCCGACCTCAGCACGGTCGGCAACGCCCGGATCCTGGAGGCGAAGCTCGGCCGGACCTGCACCGACGTCGGCGAGATCGAGGACGACCCGGCGGTGCCGCGGAGCGTCTTCGTGTCGAAGGCGTCGGTCGGCGACGCCGAAGGCGCCCTGGTCGGCATGGCCGTCTACATCGGCGCCGTCGTCGCGGCGGGGGCGACCGCCGCCGCCGGCGCCAGCATGCTGGCCATCGTCCTCGCCGTGGCCATCGCCGCGGCGATCACCGGGGTCATCGGCTACACGATGATGCTGCGGCTGGACCGGCGCTACGCCGAGGCGATCCAGGCGCAGGCCAGTCGGGGCGGCTTCGTGCTCTGGGTGAACCTGCATTCGGAGGAGCAGGAGCGCGATGCCCTGCGCGTGCTGTCCACCTGCGCGCCCCGGCGGGTCCACGTCCATGAGCTGCCGGCCGGATAGGAGGCCGCCCATCCCCGGCCCCGCGATGGGCGCGGACCGGCCGATCGGCCGGCGCGGCGTGCAATGAAGGCGGGGTCCGCCTGTTGCATGGCGTGGAGCGCAACCAGGCAAGGGCAGAACGTTGAAGCTTCTCATCGTCGAAGACGACCCGTTGGTCGGGCCGGCCATGAAGGCCGTCCTGCAGAGCGCCGGGCACGAGGCCGTCGGCCCGGTCCGGGGCGCGGCCAAGGCTCTGCGGATCGTCGAGCGCGAGCGCCCCGGCCTCGCCCTGGTCGACTACAACCTGTCCGGCGGGGAAAACGGCCTCTCCCTCATCCGCAGGCTGAGGGAGAGGCACGGCGTGCCGGCCCTGCTCGTCACCGGATACGACCACCGCGGCGACGAGGCGCGCGGGATGGCGCTCGGCTGTCTCGTCAAGCCGTTCCCGCCGGAGGCGCTGACCCAGGCGGTGGCGGCGGCGGAGCAGGTGCTGGCCGGGCTGCGCCCGTCGCACCCGCCGGCCGCGCTCGTCCTGTTCCGGACGCCGCCGCTCGCCGCCTGAAAAAGGTCACGGGAGGGCCACCCCGGCCGGCGCTTGCGCCGGTCGGGAACGGCGCCATATGGAGCTTCATCCGCCAACACCAGAAAGGAGGTGATCCTGTGTCTCATTGTCCTTCGCCGCGTCCGCGGGGCGCCATGGCCGGGATCCCCGCCTTTGCCGGAATCCCGGTCGCCCGACGCGGCCATCCTGGCCGCGCTGTGGGTGCGGATTGACAATGGTAAGGGCTGCTGGGGAAGGGCGCCTGGCTTCGGCGGCCCTTTCTCGGCGGCCTTCAGCCCTTCCCGGGTCTTCGCTGCCGCAAGGTTGCGTGCATCCGCACTTGAAACGGACGGCGTGATGGTCATATAAGGCGTCTCGCCGATGCGGCTGGGCACCGGCGTGTGGCATTCCAGCGCCACGGCCGGCGTTACGGCCGTTGCCCCCGTCCGGCCTCCGACCCATCGCTTGGCCGCTCCGTCAACCTTCAAACCCCGCCTTCCTCCGGCCCTGTGCCGCGTCGGCCGCCGCGCTCCCGTCCCGGGCCGTGGCGCCCCCGCAGGACCGCGCGAAGGACCGAACACGGCGTTGCCGCGACCGGCACGCCCAGCCGTCCTCCCCGGCCACGCCCGGCTGGCCGCCTCGACGCTCCCCCCCGGGTGTCCTGGCGCCGCCGCGGTCGGGGAGGCACCCCATCCGCATCGACCAGCGATGCACGCCCGTCCGGCAGCGTGAATGCCGGCCAAGAGTGACTGAGACAGTAGGACGTATGACGTTTGCATCGGAACGGCGCCGCCCGGCGTCGAAGGGCGAAGTCCGCCCGCAGAATGCCCGCCACTCCCGGATTTCCCCGTCGCCCCGTCCCGTCCCCGAGGACGGCCGGCGGGGCGGCGGAGCCCGCAAGGCCCGGCCCCCCGGCGGGCCGGTTCCCGGCAGCGACGAGATCCTGTTCCTGCCCCTGGGCGGCTGCTCGCGCATCGGCATGAACATGGCGCTCTACGGCCATGCCGGAAAATGGCTGATCGTGGACGCCGGCGTCGCCTTCATGGGCGACGAGGCGCCGGGGATCGACTCCCTCATGGCCGACCCCTCCTTCATCGAGGAGCGGATGGAGGACGTGGTGGGGCTGGTCGTCACCCACGCGCACGAGGACCACATCGGCGCCATCCACCATCTGTGGCCCCGCCTGCGCTGCCCCATCTACGCCACCCCCTTCGCCGCGCACGTCATCCGCGACCGGCTCAAGGAGACCGGCAGCCTGCGCGACGTCCGCATCCGGGTCTTCGAGGTCGGCGCCTCCTTCCCCGTCGGACCCTTCCAGGTGCAGTCCATCGCCGTCACCCACTCCATCCCCGAACCGGTGTCGCTGGCCATCCGCACGCCGGCCGGCACGGTCCTGCACACCGGCGACTGGAAGTTCGACCCCGACCCGCTGATCGGCGCGACCGCCGACCTGGCGGCCCTGAAGCGGCTGGGTGACGAGGGGGTGCTGGCCATGATGTGCGACAGCACCAACGCCGACGTCCCCGGGACGACCGGATCCGAGGCGGACGCCCGCGCCGGCCTGATGGCGGCCTTCGCCGGGCGCCAGGGCGCCATCGCGGTGACCGGCTTCGCCAGCAACGTGGCGCGCATGAAGGCGGTCGCCCAGGTCGCCGCGGCCCACGACCGCAAGGTCGTTCTGGTCGGCCGCTCCATGCTGCGCATGGAGAAGGCGGCCCGCGCCAACGGCTTCCTGGACGACGTGCCTGACTTCATAAGCGTGGCGGAGGCGTCCTGGACGCCGCGCCGGAACCTCGTGTTCCTGTGCACCGGCAGCCAGGGCGAGGAGCGGGCCGCGCTCAGCCGGCTCGCCCGCGACGGCCACCGGGAGCTGTGGCTGGAGCGCGGCGACGTCGCCATCTTCTCCGCCCGGGCCATTCCCGGCAACGAGGAGGTCCTGGCCTCCGTGCAGGCGCACCTCAAGGCGAAGGGGGTCGAGGTGGTCACCCCGGCCGACGCGCCCGTCCACGTCTCGGGCCACCCCAAGCGGGACGATCTGGCCCGCATGTACGACCTGGTCCGGCCGCGCTTCGCGGTGCCGGTGCACGGCACCATCGAGCATCTGGAGGCGCACGCCCGCCTGGCCCGCGCCTGCGGCGTCGAGCGCGCGCTGGTCCCGGAGGACGGCGACGTCCTGCGCCTGTCCCGCGACGGCACGGCGGTGGTCGGCCGGGTCGAGCCGCGCCGCCTCGCCAACGACGGCCGGCGCCTGATCGCCTGGTCCGGGAGCATCGAGGAGGCCGCGCCCGCCTCCCAGCGCTTGCTGGCCGCCTGACCGGCGGGCCGGTCATCCCCGCCCTGGGCAAGGAGGAGGATCATGACGCCGCATCCCGAAGGCCGGAACCGGCCTTCGTGCCGGGGCACCGCGACCGCCGGCCGGAAGGCCGGCGGCGTTTTGGTCCGCGCGGCCCCGCGCCGCGCCGGCCTGTCCTCCCGGCGGAAGGCGGCCTGATCCGGCGCGCCGTCCGCCCCAGATTTCCGGAGCCTTTCCATGGCCAGCCCTTCCATCGACCGGCTTTCCTTCCCCAACATGCTCGACCCGGTGCTCCGCGCCGCCGAGGATGACGACGAAACCCTGGAGCAGGCCATCAACGAGGTCGCGGAGGCGCTGGCCGACAGCGGAACGCTGATCGTCGATGCCCTGGGCCGGACCGTCCACGGGGTGACCGACGAGGAGGCCGTCCTCGGCCTCCTCGACACCTACATCCGCGTCCTGCTGCATCTGGGCGAGGTGGAGGGGGCGTCGGAGTTGGGCGACCTGATCGAGCGCATCCACCAGGTCCGCAAGCGGCGCAAGCGCCGCGGCTCGCGCGCCGCCTGAGCCGGCGATCCCGTCACGCCCCGCTCTGCGCCTTCGTGCTCATCATCACGCCAACCGTGATGATGGCCGCCCCGGCCCAGGTCAGCGCCCCGTACCGCTCGCCGAGGATCGACACGCCCAGGACGAGGCCGACCGCCGCACCGACATAGCCGATCTGGCTCAGGTACACCGGCCCGCCGACCGCCTGGAGCCGGAAGAACAGCGCGAACATCGCCGAGCCCACGGCGACCTGCGCCAGCACCAGCAGCGGTGCGTCGGCGAGGCTCCCGACCGGCCCGCCGGACCCGGTCACGAGCATCCCGGCCAGCAGCATGGCGGCGGAGGCGAAGTGGCTGCCCACCGCCAGCTCGATCGGCCCGGCGTTCCGCGGCCAGTCCATGGTCCGGTAGATGTTGCCGGCCGCGAGGCAGAGGGGGATGAGCAGCCCGGCGGCCACCCAGAGCGGCTCGGCCGGCTGCCCCATCTCGCCGCGCGTCGTCGCCACCATCACCGCGCCGACGAAGCCGACGGCGATCCCGGCGATGCCCAGCGCGTTGGGCCGGCGCTGGCGGAACAGGATCGACAGCCCCAGCGTGACGACCGGCGACAGCGTGTACATGACGCCGACGTAGCCGGCGCCGAGGTGCGGGACCGCGGAGAACATCAGCAGGTTCGGGATGGCGTAGGAGATCGCCGCGGTCACCGCGAAGTAGCGCAGCCGGTGCGGCGTGAGCCTCACCGCGCCCCGCCGCCCCAGCAGCACGCACAGCAGCACGGCCGCCGCCCCGAAGGAGACGACGAAGGCCCACAGCGGCGCGCTCACCCCGCCATGCACCGCCATCTTGCCGAACAGCGGCGTCAGGCCGAGCAGCACGCCCGTGACGAGCAGAAGGCCGACGGCGGAATCCCAGAACCTGGTCATGATGTGCTTCCCGCTTGGCAAGGACCGTGCGCGGCGGTAATGTTTGACATGAAGATTCTTCACGTCAAGACACTTGATGATGGGCAGCATGGACCGGGCGGCCAGGGCGCTTGAACAGTGGCGGCGGGAACGCCCGGATCTGGACGTCCGCCCGATGGCGGTGATCGGCCGGCTGAACGAGGCGGCGCAGCTGGTGTCGCGCGGCCGGCTCGCCCCGGTCTTCGCGCGCTTCGGCCTGCAACATGGGGAGTTCGACGTGCTGGCGACGTTGCGCCGCTCCGGCAGCCCCTACGCGCTGACGCCGACGGCGCTCTACGAGGCGACCATGGTGTCGTCCGGGGCGATGACCAACCGCCTCGACCGGCTGGAGCGCGCCGGCCTGATCCGGCGGGAGCCGCACCCCGGCGACCGGCGCGGAGTCATTGTGCGGTTGACCGACCAGGGCCGCGCTTTGATCGACGACGCGGTGACCGCCCATGTCGAGAATGAACACGCCATCCTGGCGGGCCTCACCGACGGGGAGCGGGAGGCGCTCGCCGCCCTCCTTGGGAAGCTGATCGCCGGCCTGGCGCCCCAGGACGGCGGGACCGGCGGCTGACGGGCCTGCACGCCCTCCACGAAGCCCGTCCGGCCGTCGCCGCATCACCTGAACGGGGGAGCTATACCCTGCGGGGCATGGATCACCCGCCGCCCTCCGGCGTTGCGGCCGGGACCCCGGGCGGATCGGGGCCGCTCCCGGCGCGCCGCCGGATGGGATGGATGAAGGCGGTCATGCGGCTGGCGAGCGTGGCATTGATGATCCTGGCGCTGGCCCTGCTGGTGGCCGTCGTCGCCTATGACCCGACACCGGCCCGGGTGCTCGTGGCCGCGCTGTGCTGCACCGTGGCCGGCTTCTACCTCGGCCGCAACCGCGGCCCCGGCCGGCACTGAACGGCCGGCGGGGCAGGGCGGTCATGCCGGCGGCGGTCCGCCGGCGAACCAGCGCATGGCGAGCGCCCGCAGCCGGCCGGTCTGTTGCCGCTGGCGGCGGGTCGACAGCCAGTATTCGGCCCAGACGAAGCCGACGACGGCCAGCCAGAAGGCGGCCAGGTAACGCCAGTCGGCCTGGGCCACCAGCAGGATGAGCAGGACCGCGGTGACCACCGCCACGATGGCCCAGCAGACGATGCGGGACCGGCGGAAGGCCGCCTCGTCGCTCCGCTCGAAATCCTCGGCCAGCGCCTGAATCTCCTGCCCGGCCTGCCGCCGGGCCTCGTTGACGGGGTCCATGGAGCCTCCCAATCCGCTTGCATCGGTCATGACCGGAAGAACGTACGACGGACGCGCTCCGCCCGGCCACCCCGTCGCGGCTCCCCCTTGGCGCATCCATTCCGGTATCTGTATTTCCATAATGTTGATTATGCCGCAATCCGCCTCCCCCGCGGTGGCGCATGGTTTGCACCGGAGGCTTGACTTCTGGCGCCCGGCCACTATTTCTATGGCGCCATGTCCTGTATCTCGCGTCATATACGCCTTATTGCTCGCGCGGGTTGCCTGAAAACGGGCAATTAACCTCGGGTGACGGCCTGTTGCTTGCTGACAAGTCCGCCCCGAAGTTGTAGGGCCTTTTTGACAAATCCATTGTGTGTTCCATGCCTTCACGAAGGCGACGCCCACAACATTTGTCCAATCGGCTGTTTCTCTTGCGAAAGGCGGTTCGGGCGGGCTCCGGCACGGGGTCCCGGCGGGGCCGCGTCACGCCGCGCGCCTCCACTGCGCGCGGACATGCATCCACTCACTGACGTTGGGGGGAACAGAGTTGGCGAGATCCACGGCTCTCATCCGGTCGGGAACGGACCTGGGATCGGACACAGACCTGGGAACGGATCCGGGAGCGAACATGGGAAGGGCCTCCGCAGCGGCCCGGACGGGGCGTTCGCCGTCCTCCTGCCTCGCCGTCGCGGCGACGCCTTGGACGGCCACCGGGGACGAGGACGAGCGCAAGGACCATTTCCTGACCCGTGACGGCAAGGCCTTCGCCGGAACGCACCTGATCGTCGACCTGTGGGGCGCCAGCCGCCTGGACGATCTGGACCACGTGCGCCGGACGCTGATCGAGGCGGTGCGGGTGGCCGGGGCGACGCTTCTGCACATCCACCTTCACCACTTCACGCCGAACGGCGGCATCTCGGGCGTTGCGGTGTTGGCGGAATCGCACATTTCCATCCACAGCTGGCCGGAGCGCGGCTATGCTGCGCTCGACGTCTTCATGTGCGGCGACGCCCAGCCCATGAAGGCGATCCCGGTGCTGGAACGCGCCTTCACCCCAACCTCCATCAAATGCGACGAACTTCTGCGGGGCGAAACGGCGGAATGAGCGACTGGTACACGGAGACGCTCCACGCGGACATCGCCCAGCGCCTGCGCATGGGCCGCGTCCTGCTGCGCGAGCGGAGCGGGCTCCAGGAGTTGGTGATCTTCGAGAACCCGCTCCTCGGCCGGGTCATGGCGCTGGACGGCGTCATCCAGACGACCGAGGGCGACGAGTTCATCTACCATGAGATGCTCACCCATGTGCCGATCCTGGCGCACGGGCGGGTGCGGCGCGTGCTCATCATCGGCGGCGGCGACGGCGGCATGCTGCGCCGCGCGCTGGAGCACCGGGGCGTGGAGCGGGTCACCATGGTGGAGATCGACCGCGCGGTGGTGGACTGGTCGATCCGCCACCTGCCGTCGATCAGCGCCGGCGCCTTCGCGGATCCGCGGGCCGCGCTGGTGATCGCCGACGGCTGCCGCTTCGTGCGGGAGACAGACGAGCGTTTCGACGTCATCATCGTCGATTCCACGGACCCCCAGGGGCCGGGCGCGGTCCTGTTCACCGAGGACTTCTACCGCGACTGCAAGGCCCGGCTGACGCCCGGCGGCGTCCTGTGCACCCAGAACGGCGTCCCCTTCCTCCAGCCGCAGGAGTTGCGCGACAGCCACGCCCGGCTGGGCCGGCTGTTTTCCGATGCCTCCTTCTTCGTGGCGCCGGTGCCCAGCTACTATGGCGGCTTCATGGCCTTCGGCTGGGCGACCGACGATCCGGACCTGCGGCGGCAGACCGCCGAACCGATCCGGGCGCGCTTCGCCCGGGCGGGGCTGGCGACGCGCTACTACACCCCGGAGATTCACGTCGCCAGCTTCGCGTTGCCCGCCTACATGCTGGATATCCTTGGAAGCGGCCGGCCCGACGCGACCCGAACCGACGCAACACCAGAGGAGAGCTGACCCGCATGGACGCCGCGACGAATGGACCGCCGGACCGGATTCTCCTGGCGACGGACCTCAGCCCCCGCTGCGACCGCGCCCTCGACCGCGCCGCCGAACTCGCCGCCGGGTGGGGGGCGGCGCTGGTCGTTCTGCATGTCCTGGCGGACAACGCGCGCGACGTCTCGGATCCGGCCGCCCCGCTGCCCTCCTGGCGGCGCCCGCCCGATGCCCAGGCGCTCGCCCGCAAGCGCCTGCTCGCCGACCTCGCCGACCTCGGCCCCGTCGGGGAGACGGCGACGGTTCTGGTCGCGGAGGGCGACCCGGCCGAGGCGATCCCGCGCGCCGCCGACGCCGAGGGTTGCGGCCTGATCGTCATCGGCACCGGCAGCGACGGCCTGCTCGGGCGGCTCACGCTGGGACGGACGGTCGACCGCCTGCTCCGCCGGTCCCGGCAGCCCCTGCTGGTCGTGAAGGGCCGGCCGCGCGGGCCCTACCGCCGCATCGTCGTCGCCACCGACCTTTCCGAATCCTCCCGCCGCGCGCTGGAAACCGCGGCGGCCTTCTTTCCCGACCGGGCGCCGGCGGTCTTCCACGCCTTCGACGCTCCGGTTGCCGGGCTGCTGTCCGATCCGGCCGCCTACCGGCGGGAGCACCGGGTGCTGGTCACGCAGGACTGCGAGGCGTTTCTCGACCGGGCGGGCTGGCCGGCGGCCGGCGGGCAGCCGCCGGATCTCCTGGTCGAGGAGGGTGCGCCCGCCGCCCTGCTGCGCGACTACGCGAGCGAGACCGGCGTCGATCTGGTGGTGCTCGGCACCCACGGGCGCAGCGCCGTGTTCGAGCTGGTCCTCGGCAGCGTCGCCAAGGAGATCATGGAGGAGGTTCCGTGCGATGCCCTGGTGATCCGGGAGCCACGGGCGGCGGTCGAGGCGTGAACTGCGCAGGGCCCCTTCCGCGTAGTGACTGTCGGACCCGTGAAAAACCAACGAGGATTGACCGGCGATGCCCCACGCCGCCGCCCTGATCGCCGTGCTCGCCCTGCCCTTCCTGGGCAGCATCGTCGCCGGGCTGCTTCCCACCAACGCCCGGAACGCCGAGGCGTGGCTGGCCGGTGCCATCGCGCTGACCGGCCTCGGCCTCCTCGTCATGCTCTTTCCGGATCTGTCGGCGAACGGGACGATCCGCTATGAGACGGCGTGGCTGCCCCAGCTCGACCTCAACTTCACGTTGAGGGTGGACGGCTTCGCCTGGGCCTTCGCCGCGCTGGTCAACGGGATCGGCTTCCTGGTGGTGCTCTACGCCCGCTACTACCTGTCGCCCTCCGATCCGGTGCCGCGCTTTTTCGCCTTCCTGCTGGCCTTCATGGGGGCGATGCTCGGCATCCTGCTGGCCGGCAACCTGATCCAGCTGGTGTTCTTCTGGGAGCTGACCAGCCTCTTCTCCTTCCTCCTGATCGGCTACTGGCACCACAACCCCGACGCCCGCGAAGGCGCCCGCATGGCGCTGACCATCACCACCACGGGCGGCCTGTGCCTGTTCGCGGGGGTGCTTCTGCTCGGCCACATCGCCGGCGGCTACGACCTCGACACCGTCCTGGCCGCCGGCGACCGCATCCGCGCGCACGACCTCTACCTGCCGACGCTGATCCTCGTCCTGCTCGGCGCCTTCACCAAGAGCGCCCAGTTCCCGTTCCATTTCTGGCTGCCGCAGGCGATGGCGGCGCCGACCCCGGTGTCGGCCTACCTGCATTCGGCCACCATGGTGAAGGCCGGGGTGTTCCTGCTGGTCCGCCTGTGGCCGGCCCTGGGAAGCACCGAAGCCTGGCTCTGGATTGTGGGCACGGTCGGCCTCGCCACCTTCATCCTGGGCGCCTGGCTCGCGGTGTTCCAGCAGGACCTCAAGGGCCTCCTGGCCTATTCGACGATCAGCCATCTCGGGCTGATCACCCTGCTCATCGGGCTCGACCGGCCGCTGGCGCTGGTCGCCGGCATCTTCCACATGCTGAACCACGCCACTTTCAAGGCGTCGCTCTTCATGGCTGTGGGGATCATCGACCATGAGAGCGGGACGCGCGACATCCGGCGCCTGAACGGCTTAAGGCGCTTCATGCCGATGACCACCACGCTCGCCATCGTCGCCGCCGCGGCAATGGCCGGCGTCCCCCTGCTCAACGGCTTCCTGTCCAAGGAGATGTTCTTCGCCGAGACCATCGAGACGCACGACGGCTCGTTCCTCGACGACGCCCTGCCCTACATCGTGACGCTGGCCAGCATGCTCACCGTCGCCTATTCGCTGCGCTTCATCCGGGACGTCTTCTTCGGGCGGCCGCCGACGGATCTGCCGCGCACCCCGCACGAGCCGCCGCGCTGGATGCGCTTTCCGGTCGAGCTGCTCGTGTTCGCCTGCCTCGTCGTCGGCATCGTTCCGGCGGCCACCATCGGCCCCTTCCTGGACCTGGCGGTTCGCTCCGTGCTCGGCCCGTCCACGCCGGCCTACAGCCTGGCGGTGTGGCACGGCTTCACCCTGCCGCTCCTGATGAGCGTGGTGGCGCTGGTCGGCGGCGTGCTGTTCTACCGGCTGCTGCGCAAGCGCCTGCGCAGCGCGGAGGACGGCGCCCCCCTGCTGCGCCACCTGAACAGCCGGCGCATCTTCGAGTCCGTCATGGTCACCCTGTCGTGGCGCTGGGGGCGGTCGCTGGAACGCCTTCTGGGCACCCGCCGCCTCCAGCCGCAGCTTCTGGCGCTGGTCTGCGTCGCGCTTGCCGCCGCCGCCTGGGCCGCCCACCGGAACGGCCTGGTGGTGGCGCCGGTCTCCCTGGCCGGCATCGACCCGGCCTTCGCGCTGCTCTGGGCGGTCGGCGTCGCCTGCGCCGTCGGCGGTGCCGCGCTCGCCAAGTTCCACCGGCTGGCGGCCCTGATCCTGATCGGCGGCGCCGGGCTCGCCACCTGCGTCACCTTCGTCTGGCTCTCGGCGCCCGACCTCGCCCTGACCCAGCTCGCCGTCGAGATCGTGACCACGGTCCTCCTCCTGCTGGGCCTGCGCTGGCTGCCGAAACGGCTGGAGGCGGTGGGACCCGACGCGCAGGGAAGCGGCGCGGCGCGGGCGCGGCGGCTTCGCGACCTCGTCGTCGCGCTGGCCGCCGGCGCCGGCCTCGCGACCCTCGCCTACGCGGTCATGACGCGGCCGGCGCCCGACAGCATCGCCCGCTTCTTCCTGGAGCGGGCCTACACGGAGGGCGGCGGAACCAACGTGGTCAACGTCATCCTGGTGGATTTCCGCGGCTTCGACACGCTGGGCGAGATCACCGTCCTCGGCGTCGTCGCGCTGACCGTCTTCGCCCTGCTGCGCCGCTTCCGCCCGGCCTCCGACAGCGTCGGGGTCCCCGAGCAGCAGCGCCTCCAGAACGCCCATGACGAGGCCCATCCGCAGCGCCAGGCCGGGGAGACGGCCGCCGACACGCTCGCCGTCGCGCGCGTCATCATCCCGCTGCTGTTCCCCTTCATCGGCCTCACCGCGGTGTTCCTGCTCCTGCGCGGGCACGACCTTCCCGGCGGCGGCTTCGTCGCCGGGGTCACCATGGCGGGCGCCCTCATCCTCCAGTACATGGCCGGCGGCATCCGCTGGACCGAGGTGCGGCTGGCCGTCCATCCCACCCGCTGGATCGCCACCGGCCTGCTGCTGGCGGCGGCGGCGGGGACCGGCTCCTGGCTGTTCGCCCACCCCTTCCTGACCTCCCACTTCTCCTACGCCGAGCTGCCGGTTCTCGGGAAGCTGCCGTTGGCCAGCGCGCTCATCTTCGATCTCGGCGTGTTCGTGCTGGTCGTCGGCGCCACGGCACTGACGCTGATCGCCCTCGCCCACCAGTCGATCCGCGCCCACCGCGTCCTGGACCACAGCCGCCACGCCCCGGCCAAGACGGAGGAGCCGTGATGGAGCTGGTCCTTTCCCTCGCCATCGGAGCGCTGGCCGGATCCGGCGTCTGGCTGCTGCTGCGCCCGCGCACCTTCCAGGTGATCATCGGCCTGGCGCTGCTGTCCTACGCGGTCAATCTCTTCATCTTCTCCATGGGACGCCTGCACGTCGGCGTGCCGCCCCTGCTCGGGCCGGGGGGGACCGGCGACCCGGCGGGGATGGCCGATCCCCTGCCCCAGGCGCTCGTCCTCACCGCCATCGTCATCAGCTTCGCCACCACCGCCCTGTTCCTCGTCGTGCTGCTGGCCGCGCGCGGGCTGACCAGGACCGACCACGTCGACGGCATGGAGCGGGAACCGTGACCGCCTGGATCGACCACCTGATCATCCTGCCCATCGCCCTCCCCCTGGTCGTGGGGGCGACGATGCTGCTGATCGACGAACGTCACCGCGCCCTGAAGGGGGCCATCGACCTGGCGTCGATCGCCGCCATCGGCGCGGTGTCGCTGGCGCTGCTGCGGCTGACCGACGGGCCGGCCGCCGACGGCGCCGCGGCCTGGATCGGCGTCTACCGCCTGGGCGACTGGGCGGCCCCCTTCGGCATCGTGCTCGTCGCGGACCGACTGTCGGCGCTCATGCTGGTGCTGACCAGCCTGCTCGCCTTCGCCTCGGTCCTGTTCGCGCTGGCCCGCTGGCACGCGGTGGGGACGCACTTCCATTCCCTGCTCCAGTTCCTGCTCATGGGGCTGAACGGCGCCTTCCTCACCGGCGACCTGTTCAACCTCTTCGTCTTCTTCGAGCTTCTGCTGGCCGCCTCCTACGGGCTGGTGCTGCACGGGGCCGGCATTGCCCGCGTCCGGGCGGGGCTGCACTATGTCGCCGTCAACCTCGCCGCGTCGCTGCTCTTCCTGATCGGCGTGAGCCTGATCTACGGGGTGACCGGCACGCTCAACATGGCCGACCTGGCCGTCCGCATTCCGCAGGTGGCGGCGTCCGACCGGGCGCTGCTGGAGGCCGGCGCCGCGGTGCTGGGGGTCGCCTTCCTGGTCAAGGCCGGGATGTGGCCGCTCGGCTTCTGGCTGCCGACCACCTACGCCGCCGCGACGCCGCCGGTGGCCGCCATGTTCGCGATCATGAGCAAGGTCGGCGTCTATGTGGTGCTCCGCCTCTCGCTCCTTCTCTTCGGCGAGGGCAGCGGCGCCTCGGCGGGGTTCGGGAGCGACTGGCTGCTGGCGGCCGGGGTGGCCACCGTGGCCTTCGGCGCCATCGGCGTCCTGGCGTCCCAGTCGATGGCGCGGCTGGCCGGCTATGCGGTGCTCGTCTCGTCGGGCACTGTGGTGGCGGCGGTGGCGGCGGGCCAGGCCGCGGCCACCGGCTCGGCCCTGTTCTATCTGGTCGGCTCGACGCTCGCCATCGCCGCCTTCTTCCTGCTGATCGAGCTGCTGGAACGGGGCCGCGCGCTGGGGGCGGACATGCTGGCGGTCTCGCGGGAGGTCTACGGCGAGGAGGAGGAGGAGGAGCACGCCGCCGAGGAGGCCGGCGTCGCGATCCCCGCCACCATGGGCATCCTCGGCCTCTGCTTCATCAGCTGCGCGCTGGTGCTGGCGGGACTGCCGCCGCTGTCCGGCTTCCTCGCCAAGTTCGCCATCCTGAGCGCCCTGTTCGATCCGCCGGGGTCCGCCGCCGGCGGCACCGTCCCCACCGCGGCCTGGCTGCTCCTCCTGTTCCTCCTGCTCTCGGGGCTGGCGACGCTGGTCGCCATGACCAGGGCGGGCATCCGGACCCTGTGGGCGACGGACGAGCGTGACGTGCCGCGGGTGCGCGTCATCGAGATCGCCCCGGTGGCCCTCCTCCTGCTCGGCTGCGCGGCGCTGACCGTCGAGGCCGGGCCGGCGATGGGCTACATGCGCGCCGCCGCCGCCGCCCTGCACGCTCCGGCGGCCTATGTGCAAAGCGTCCTCGGACCCGGCGCGGGCGTCGCCGCCACCGCCGCCACCGCCGCCACCGCCGCCACCGCCGATGGGGGCACGCCATGATGGGACGCCTGCTGCCCTTCCCGCTGCTGTCCGCCAGCCTGCTGGCGGTGTGGCTTCTGCTGAACCGGTCGCTGTCGCCGGGGCAGTTGCTGCTCGGCGGTGCCCTCGCCCTGCTCGGCGGCTGGGTGATGACGGCCCTGGAGCCGGTGCGGCCCTCGCTGCGCAGCCCGGGGGCGATGCTCCGCCTCGCCCGCCTGGTCGCGGCCGACGTGGTCCGGTCGAACATCGCGGTGGCGCGGATCATCCTCTCCCCCCAGCGGCGCGACGTGACCTCGGGATTCGTGAGCATCCCCCTCGACCTGCGCAGCCGCCACGGGCTGGCGGTGCTGGCCTGCATCATCACGGCGACTCCCGGAACCCTGTGGGTGCACCATGACTCCGCCAGCGGAACCCTGATGATCCACGTCCTCGACCTGGTCGACGAGACGGCCTGGATCGACCTCATCAAGGGCCGCTACGAACGCCTGCTGCTGGAGATCTTCGAATGAGCCTGACCGTGATGGCCTGGGCGCTCGGCGCCGCCCAGCTCATGCTGACTCTGGCCATGGCCTGCGCGGTCTACCGCATGATCCGGGGGCCGCGGGCGCAGGACCGCGTGCTCGGCCTGGACACCTTCTACGTCAACGCCATGCTCCTGCTGCTGACGGCCGGGATCCGGTTCGGCAGCGCGGCATGGTTCGAGGCGGCGCTCATCATCGCCCTGCTCGGTTTCGCCGGCACCGTCGCCCTGGCAAAGTTCCTCCTGCGCGGCGAGGTGATCGAATGACCCCGGATCTCGACCTGCCGGCCTGGGCCGCGTGGCTGACGTCCGGCCTGCTCCTGCTCGGCGCCGGGCTGACCCTGACCGGCTCGCTGGGGCTGCTGCGCTTCGACAGCTTCTACGCGCGGGCCCACGCCCCGACCCTGGGAACGACCCTGGGTACGGTCCTGATCGCGCTCGCCTCGGCCCTCTGGTTCTCGGTGCTGGAGGGGATGCTCTCGCTCCACGAGATCCTGATCCTCCTGTTCGTCACGCTGACCACCCCGGTCACCCTGACGCTGCTGGTGCGGGCGGCGCTTTTCCGGGACCGCGCGGAGGGCATCATCGAGACCCCGCCGCCGCCCGAACGGAAGGAGGCGACGGCGCCGGAGGTGAACGCCCGCCCGGCGTCCGCCTCCGACGGAACGCACGCCGCCTGACCGGGCCCGCTTCCCTTCGGCCTGCCGGGGCACCCGGGGTCGATGGGGGGCCTCAGCTGCGCCGGAGGGACCGGAGGCGGTAGCTGGACCCGTAGGCCGGATAATACATGCGCAGGAGGATCCGGTCGCCGTCGGCCGAGCACCACGTATCGAGGAAGAGTTCGCCCGTGGGCTCCTCATAGCGGATGTGCTCCGCCTCCATGGGGCCGACGACCGTATCGACACGCTCCGTGCCGAGATACGTCGCCTGCAACGGCCAGCTTCCAAGCGCCGGCGCCGAGGAGCCGTCGTGGCGCGGCGAACAGGTGAGGAGAGGGGTGATCATCTGCGGACCGAGGCCCGGTTGCCTGCGTATGGACGCGCCATGCCACACATCGGACGCCACGGCGTGGGAGAGGAAGGACAGCGCCGGGCGGTCAAGCGCCATGGATTGCGACTGCCGCACACCGTCCGCCGACGCCGTCTCGCACTCCACCTCGGCGTCGTGGAAGCGGAACCACGCCGATCCCAGATGCCGATCCTGCACGGTGACCCTTACGAAGGCTTCCAGCGGCCGGTAATCCGCATCGACGGTGTAGGTGACGTCGCGCAGCACCTCCGATTCGAAGATCTCGGACAGCGTCCGCAGCGTCCTGCGGCCGTCGCCGTGGACCGTGACCAACGCGCGCTCCTGGCCACGCGGGTTGCCGTCGGGGCGGATGTAGTCCACCTCGTATTCCAACGTTCTGTGCTTCATCGGGCTGGCCCTCGGTGCGTTGTGGGGAAGCCTTTCAAGGGCCGCCGCTTCATACCGGCGGCTCCTGAACACGTCCATTGAGCGCCGCCGGTAAAACCCGACCGATCAATGCGATAGCATTGATCGAAGGGGTGATGCGGACGACGCCTTCACAGCACCGTCCGTATCAGTTATCAACCGGCAGGGCGGACCCGCCGGGGATGAAAGAGCACCCCCAACGATCGGGACTTTCTTTCTAGTCGAGGGCGAACACCACCAGCGCGTCGCCGTACTTCGCGTTGATCTGGAAGTTGCCGCCGGCCGCGACCGCCACATGGGGCTTGCCGTCCACCTCGAAGGCCATGGGCGCGGAATTGACCCCGGC
>JAEZHQ010000278.1 GCA_023416455.1 Pseudomonadota bacterium
GCCCCGCCCACCGCCTCGGACAGGACGGCGACCACGGCGGCGGCGACGAAGTTCACGTCGCGGTGGCGCCCTTCGGCGGCCAGCCGCGTGCTTCCCACCACGTCGGCGACCGCCAGCGACCAGTCCCCGCCCAGCCGGGCGTAGCGGCCGGGATCGGCGGCTTCGGCGGCAAAGTCATGGATGGCCGGCAACCGCAAGGCGCGTCCCTCCGCTCCCCGGCCGGCGCCCTCCTCCGCAGCCCCGACCCCACCCGGAGGCGCCCGATGGCGCCGCCCGGATCACATCACCTCGGCGAGAGTTTCCATCATCGCCCGTTCGCGCTCCAGCACGGCCAGCTCGGCGCCCAGGAAATCGCGCATGGACAGCATCCCGACGGCGTGGCCGTCGTGGGTGACCGGCAGGTGGCGCAGGCCGTCGCGGGCCATCCGGCGCAGCGCCTCGCACGCGGTGCTGTCCAGGTCGGCGGTGACCGGGCAGGGCGTCATGACCGCCGACAGGGGCGTGGCGTCGGGGTCGAGCCCATCGGCCACCACCCGGTCGGTCAGGTCGCGTTCCGTGAAGATGCCTTCGATCCGGCCATCGCCCGGCCCGATCACCAGCACGGACGCCACCCGCGCGGCCTTCATCCGGCGGGCGGCGTCGCGCGCGCTGGCCCCCGACGGAAGGCTGACGAGGCGGCGATGGTTCAGAAGATCCTCGACATGGCGTTGCATCATGGCTGTCCTCCTGCAAGCGGCGGCGCCGCGAAGAAAAAGCCCGGCTCGACGCCGCCCGCGGCGCACCGCCGAAATGAACAAAGCCTAATCCTTTTGATTTCCATGAACGAGATGTTCACGGATCAATTCCCTTCATGAAAGCCATACCGCCATGACATGCGGCAAATTCGCCCATGACTGCCGCGGCGAACTGGCGTTGGCATGAAATTGCAGCGCAATGGGAACCCTGCAACCCTGTTAACCGTTGCTAAACGAAATACCCCGAAAACTGTCGGAAATTGAATTGCGTTGCACCGAGCTGGTTGGAAAGGGCGTGAACCGCCATGTCATGGCTGTCGAAACTGACCGGGCGTGACAAGGGCGGTGCCGCATCGGCGGCTTCTGCCAAGGCCCGCCCGACCACTCCGCCGCACATCCTGATCGACCGGCACGAGTACCTTCCCGAAGAGTTCGCCGTCGGCTCCTTCCGCATCCGCCCCTACGACGGCGACCTCATCGCCAAGCAACAGTTCGATTTCCGGATCGCCTTCTCCCTGGGCAGCGATTCCATCGAGTTCGCCTGCCACGGCGTGGTGGTGAAGATGGACAACAAGGCCGGTCTGGTCGCCCGCTACCAGCTTCCCCAGCCCTTCTACGAGCGAAAGCTGATCGAGTATCTGCGCCTGTGGAAAGGACTCTGACCGACGGCATCCGGCCTCCGGAAGCCGTCGGACGCCCCCGGTGTGATACCGGGGTCAGAAAGTTTTGACGCCTGATCCCGGTATCGGCCGCGACTGCGGCCGCGCGGGCACGTGCCCGCGACGCCAAGGCCCGCGGACGCGGGCCGCCCGGCGTCTGAGGGTTCCGAAAATTCCGACCACAGGTCGGAACTTTCTGAAAATGGCGTGAACCCGGTGTAAAGGCGTGAACCCGGTGTGGATCGGAACGCCCACCCCCCGCCGGAGGGGGGGCGTCGCGCTTACCGCCGGTGCGCCGCCGCCCCGTCCGCGGCCAGGACCTCCTGGATGTGCAGGGCGATCATCCGCTCCTCGTCGGTGGGGATGACGTAGACGGGGATGCGGCTGTCGGCCGTGGCGATGGCCGGAGCGTTCGCCGCGTTGGCGGCCGGGTCGATCCGGACGCCCAGCCAGGCCAGCCGCTCGCCGATCCGCGCGCGCACCACGGCGGAGCGCTCGCCGATGCCGGCCGTGAAGACCAGCGCGTCGATGCCGCCCATGGAGGAGGCCAGCGCCCCGGCCTCCTTGGCGGCGCGGAAGCAGAACAGCTCCACCGCCTCGGCGGCGCGGGGGTCGGGGCTGTCCAGCAGGACCCGCATGTCGTTGGAGAGGCCCGACACGCCGAGCAGGCCCGACTTGTTGTAGAGCAGCGCCTCGATGCCCGCGGCGTCCATGGCCTTCTGCCGCATCAGGTAGATCAGCACGCCGGGGTCGATGGCGCCGCAGCGGGTGCCCATGGGCAGCCCGTCGAGCGCGGTGAAGCCCATGGTGCTGTCCACGCTACGCCCGGCGTGGATGGCGCACATGCTGGCGCCGCTGCCGAGATGGGCGACGACGGCACGGCCGTCGGCCAGCGCCGGGTCCAGCTCCGGCAGGCGCCGGGCGATGTACTCGTAGCTGAGGCCGTGAAAGCCGTAGCGGTGCACGCCCTCGTCGGTCAGCGCGCGCGGAACGGCGAAGGTCTGCGCCTGCCACGGCTGGCCGCGGTGGAAGGCGGTGTCGAAGCAGGCGACCTGCGGCAGCTCCGGATGCGCCTCGGCCAGCGCGCGGATGGCGGCGAGGTTGTGCGGCTGGTGCAGCGGGGCCAGGGGGACCAGCCTCTCCAGATCGGCCAGGATCTCCGCGGTCAGCAGCACCGGCGCGGAATGGCGGGTGCCGCCATGCACGACGCGGTGGCCGGCGGCGACCAGCCGGGCGCCGTCCAGTTGCCCATTGGCCCAGTCGAGCAGGAAGCCGAGCAGGGCCTTGCGGTCGGCGGGCTCGCCGGCGCTCCAGGAGCGCTCGCCGATCCGGCGCTTGCCGGTGTCCTTGGCCTCGAACCTCGGCTCGGTCCCGATGCCGGAGATCTGGCCGTTGATCACCAGTTCCAGCGCCGCCCGCTCCCCTTCCCGGAAGATCGAGAACTTTAGGCTGGAGGAGCCGGCGTTGAGGACGAGGATGGCGTTCTCATGGGGCATGGCCTCCCTCTCCCTACTCGGCGGCTGCGCTGGCGGCGCCGCGGCGCCGCGCCGCCGCGGCCAGCACGGCGACGGCGCAGGAGGCGAGGCGGGTGCGGACGGTGTCGGCGCGGCTGGTCAGGATGATCGGCACCCGCGCCCCCAGGACGATGCCGGCGGCGTCGGAGTTGGCCAGGAAGGAGAGCTGCTTGGCCAGCATGTTGCCGGCCTCCAGGTCGGGGACGAGCAGGATGTCGGCACGGCCGGCGACCTCCGAGACGATGCCCTTGGTGCGCGCCGCCTCCAGGCTGATGGCGTTGTCGAAGGCCAGCGGCCCGTCGAGCACGCCGCCGGTGATCTGGCCGCGGTCGGCCATCTTGCACAGGGCTGCGGCCTCCAGCGTCGAGGCGATCTTCGGGTTCACCGTCTCCACCGCCGACAGGATGGCCACGCGCGGGGTCGCCACGCCCAGCACCCTCGACAGGTCGATGGCGTTCTGGACGATGTCCACCTTGTCTTCCAGCGTCGGGTAGATGTTGATCGCCGCGTCGGTGATCAGCAGCGGCCGCGGGTAGGTGGGCACGTTCATCACGAAGACATGGCTGAGCCGGCGTCCGGTGCGCAGGCCGGTCTCCTTGCGCACCACCTCGGCCATCAGCTCGTCGGTGTGCAGCGAGCCCTTCATCACCGCCTCGCACTCGCCGGCGCGGGCGAGGCGGACGCCGGTCTCGGCCGAGGCGTGGCTGTGCGCGACGTCGACGATGCGGAAGCGGCCGATGTCCAGACCGCAGCTCTCGGCAACCGCCCGGATCCTCCCCTCCGGCCCGACCAGCACCGGCTCGATCAGGCTGGCCTGGGCGGCCTCGACGGCGCCCCTCAGGGAGCTTTCGTCACAGGGGTGGACGACCGCGGTCGGCACCGGCGGCAGGGCCTCGCACTTCTTCAGAAGCTCGTCGTGGCCGTCGTGGCGGATGACCTGAACCTGGGGCAGCTCGTGCGCGGCGCGGCGCACCTTGCGGGTCGGGGCGATCACCTCGGCGACGCCGGAGACGACCTGCTTGCCGTCCTGGTTCACCGCCACGCAGTCGAAGACCACCACGTTCCTGTCGGCGCGCTTCTCGCGCGCGGTGACCGTCACCGTGATGAGGTCGCCGACGCCGACCGGCCGCGTGAAGCGCAGGTCCTGGCCCAGATAGATCGTGCCGGGGCCGGGCAGCAGCGTGCCCAGAACGGCGGAGATCAGCGACCCCGACCACATGCCGTGGCCGATCACCTTGTGGAACAGGCTGTCCGCCGCATACTCCTCGTCGAGGTGGGCGGGGTTGATGTCGCCCGACACGGTGGCGAACAGCTCGATGTCGGACATGGTCAGCCGCCGCGACAGGCTCGCCTGCTGGCCGATCCGGATCTCTTCGAAGGTGACGTTTTCGATCATGGCGCCTGAGCCGTTCTTGCCGGGGTCGATGACGGTGTCCATAGAGAAGCTCCTAAGGGAATGCGGCCCGGAATCTCGTGCGATGCCTCATGCGATCCTTGGCCGTATCCTCCCGGCCGGCGGCTTCCGCAAAGGGCCGCGGCCTCGTGTTCTTGGGCACCCCCGCCGGGCGGCGGCGGGGGTGCCGGTGGTGCGCCCTTCATAGCGCGCTCCCGTGAAAATGGTGTGACGGCGTTCCGGACATCGCCGGATTGCTGCGGCGCGCCAGTGTCGCACCCCGGCATGCTCCGGTCCACCCTTCCGCCTTATCCTCTCCCGGCCGGTCCGGCACACCGCCTCTTGCCTCGAACCTGCGCCCGGCCCCAGCGATTTCACATGCAACGGAAGCAGCGCGTCAAAACCAGTCTTGCAGGGAAAAAGACATGGTTGAATGACCTATGTCAAGCCGGAGGGAATTTACTTTTTATTAAGAATTCCATACTGGCCAATGTCTCCGGAACTGCGGGGAAGTTGCATGATGAAAGCTTCCTGCACGTTCCTCAGAACCTGCCCCGGCACGGTGGATCGGCGGGAGTTCCACCGGGCGGCACCACCGGGGCGCCCGGCGCCGGCACCGGCGGACTCGGCCATGCACCGCGCCGCAGCATGGCGGGCGCCTCAGGCCGGAGCTTCGCTGGCGATCGATTCCGGCCGCGGGTCGGCGGGCGGGCCGGGTGGCGCGCGGCGGTCGCCGGCCATCGGCACGGTGACCGCGAAGACCGTGCCCTTGCCGACGGTGGACCGGACGGCGATCCGGTGGTCGAGGATCTGCGCGGTGCGCCGGACGATCGACAGCCCCAGCCCCAGGCCGCGGGCGCTGTCGCGCTGGTCGTTGCCGCACCGGTAGAAATCCTCGAAGATCCGTGGCTGCTGGTCGGGTGGAATGCCGGGACCGGTGTCCCACACCTCGATGACCAGATCGCCGCCCCGGCGCCGGCAGCCCAGCAGGATGCGCCCCCGCTCGGTGTAGCGCAGGGCGTTGACCAGCAGGTTGCGCAGGATCCGCTCCAGCAGCACCGGATCGCTGCGGACGAAGGCGGAGGTGGCCACCGTGCGCAGGGTGAGGCCCTTGCCGGCGGCCTGGTCGGCGATCTCGATGGCCAGCCGGCCGGCGACCTCCTGGAAGGGGAAGACGCCCGGGCGGGGCTTGACGTTGCCCGCCTCCAGGGCCGAGGTGTCGAGCAGCGCGTTGAGCAGCGCGTTGCCCGCCCCCAGCGCCTCGCCCAGCTTGCTGGCGACCTCCACCTGCTTGGGCTCGGTCAGCTTCTCCATGAGGATGTGGTGGAACAGGCTCATCGCCTGGAAGGGCTGACGCAGGTCGTGGCTGGCGGCGGCCAGGAAGCGGGTCTTGGCCTGGTTGGCGCGCTCGGCCTCGGCGTGGGCGTCGGCCAGGGCCTGGCGGATCTGCGAGCCTTCGGTGATGTCGATGCCGGCGCAGATCACACCGGTGACGGCGCCGGCATCGTCGCGCAGCGGCTCGACGACGAGGTCGAAGACCCGGATCCGCCCGTCGACGGTGAGGCGCACCTCGGTGCGGGCGCCGGTCCCGCGGTCCAGCACCGACCGCTTGACGGCGTCGAGAGCCGCTGCGTCCTCCGCCGACCAAAGCTCGGCGTTGGTGCGGCCGATGTAGAACTCCGCCGGGCGCGCGGTCTGGGGGTTGTACATCCAGATGTAGCGCAGGTCGCGGTTCAGGCTGAACACCGCGACCCCTGAATGGCGCAGGGCCAGCCGGAACCGCTCCTCGCTCTCGCGCAGGGCGCGGGCCATGGCGGCCCGGGCGCGCGCCTCGGTTTCGAGAAGCCGCTTGGCGACCGCCTCCCGGCGGGTGTAGCCGGCGAGCGCCCCGGTCAGCAAAATACCCATCCCCAGCACGGCCAGGGCGGCGCGGTCGGCCGGGTCGAACAGCGGGGTGGACGGGGCGTCCAGCTCCAGCCGCCACGGCCGCCCGCCGACGTCCAGGTCGCGGTGGAGCGGCTCGCCCGAGGTCCCGCATCCCCCGGCCGGCGGCGCGGCGGCCGGCCCGGGGATGAGGGCCGCCAGGACACGGCCGGACCCGGGCGCCGACCGGTCGAACAGGCAGAGGTCGCCCCGGACCGGCCCCACCCGGCTGACCGTTTCGTCCAGCAGCCGGTCGATGCGGAAGGCCGCCCACAGATAGCCGGCCAGCGCCCCGCAATGGCCGGCCACGCCGTCCGTCACCCCGCCGGGGCGGTAGACCGGCAGGTAGAGGATCAGGCTGTGCGGCCCGTCCCCCCGGCCGGCCGCCGCCTGCTCCGTGGGAGCCACCGCCTCGGCCGCCGTCATCTGACCGGACGCGCAGGCCCGTGCCAGCACCTCCGCCCGGCCGGGCAGCGACGCGACGTTGACCCCCAGCCCATGGATCTGCGACTGGCCCGGTTCCATCATGAGGTTGACGAACAACGGGGCGTCGGGCTCCATCGCCGCCGGCGGCGGGCCGGCGATGTTGCGGACGGCGAAGCCGGTGAAGCCGGCCGTGCGCATCCCGGCCTCCAGCACCGGGACGTCGGCCGCCCGCACCCGCTCCGTCCAGGCGACCGCCTGAAGGCTGGGGAACAGGGGCATCATCGGCCGGGCGGTCGCCGCGAAGCGGTCCGCGGTCACCGGGGCCGGCCCGGAAAAAGGGCCGAGCAGCGCGTGCAGGAGAAGCACGTGGCTGTCGATCCGTTCCTTCAGCCCGTCGTGGAGCTGGGCGATCTGCCGCTCCGCCAGGGCGCGTTCAGCGTCCCGGGCGGCGGCGCGCATCTGGACGAAGGCACCGGCGGACAGCAGCAGGCCCGCCCCGACCAGAACCGACACCGCCAGAGTTCCCCTGCCCTTGCGTCGTGGCCAGAGCGCCATGCGTCACCGCTTCCGCCGAACCTGAAAAGCCACTCCGCCCTACCGCGGATGGACCGCCAAAGAGGATAGCAACCGCCCAACGATCCTGGAAAGGAAAATTGCAACCAAGGCTTATTCCTTTGCAAATAATCGATCGTTCTGCGGTAAAATTTCCTTGGGCAGGTATCTCCATAATTTTATCTGGATTGAAGATTACAGGACGGACACGGCCATGTGCGGATGGTCACGCTCCGTCTTTTCCCTCGCCCGTCAGGAGCCCAGCCGCTCGCGGCCGAGCAGGCGGGCCAGGGCGGCGCGCAGGGCGAGCGGGGCCACCGGCTTGTGCAGAAGCGGATAGCCCGACAGGCGGGCCTCGCGCAGACGCATCGGGTCGGTGTCGCCGGTCAGGATCAGGCCGGGCAGATCGGCGTCGAGCGCCTTGGCGAGCTGGCGGATGGCGACGATCCCGTTGGCCGCGCCCTTCAGCCGCAGATCGGCGATGACCAGGTCGGGCGCCTGCCGCTCCGGCCCCAGCCGGTCCAGCGCGGCGGCGTAGGATTCCGCCCCGGTCACCGCGCAGCCCCACTGGCTGAGCAGCGCGTCCAGCGCGTCGAGCACCATCGGGTCGTCCTCGATGACCAGCACGCGGGCGCGGCTGACGTCCGCGTTCCGCCCCGCCGCCCCGCCGCCCTCCTCGCCCACGGCCGCGGCGGCGGCGGCGCCTTCGCCGTCGGCGATGGGGACCACCACCGCGACCAGGGAGCCCCGCCCCTCCACCGAATCCAGTTCGAGCCGGTGGCCGAGCCGGCGCGCCAGCCCCCGTGCCAGCCTCAGCCCGAGGTCGAGGCCCCCGCCGTCGCCGTCGTCACCGCGCCGCAACTCCTCGCGCAGGGCGCTCAGCCGGTCGGGCGGCAGGCCGCGTCCGGTGCCCCACAGCTCGATCCGCAATTCGCCGCCGCGCCGCCGGCAGCCGAGCACGAGACGGCCGCGCTCGACGTGGCGCAGCGCGCTGGCGACGAAACCTTGGAGAAGCCGCTCCAGCAGCGCCGCGTCGGTGCGCACCTGGACCGAGCAGGGCAGGACCGAGAAGCGCAGGCCCCGCCCCTCGATCCGCGGCCCGGCGTCGAGGGCCAGCCGCATCAGGATGCCGTTCACGGCATGGCCGCCGATGTCGGGCCGGACCAGGCCGGCCTCCAGCCGCATCAGCTCGAAATGCCCCTCCACCATGCCCTTCATGGACTGCACGGCGTTGCCCATGGCGTCCAGCAGGTCGCGCGCGCGCGCATCGGCGACCCGCCCGTCCAGCGCGCCGAGAAGCAGCGACAGGGCGGCCAGGGGTTGACGCAGGTCATGGCTGGCGGCGGCGAACAGGCGGTCGGAGGGGTCGGCGGCCGGCCCGGCGGCGGGGGCGCGCCGCACGAACCCGCCGTCCGCCAGCGCCCAGTCGGTCATGCCGGTTCCGGCGAACAGCGGCGCCAGGCTGTCGGACGATGCGCCGTTCCGCAACCGCCCGCCCGCCCCCGGCAGGGCCGACGCCGCGTCGTTCCAGCCGACGAGCAGCCCCGCCGCGTCGAACACCAGGACCGCGCCGTCCTCCGCCCGCAATGTGTCCTTGCCCGTCACCGGCCGCGCATCTCCCCGTATGCTCAGTTCCCCGTCGCTAGGCTACGGTTCTTTTCCACGGGATCAAGACTGCCCTTCGACAGAGGGGGGATGGCGGTGGCGCGGCACGCCGGCCGGCCGCCGGCATTTGTCCCTTGGCGCGCGGTCCGGAGCGGTTCATGGTGCCTCCCTGTTCCTGAAGCGTTCCGGCCACCATGACCGACACGGCTCCCGACACGGCTCCCGACACGGCTCCAGACGCCGACATCCCCCCGGCGCCCGCAGGCGGCGCCCCCCCGATCTTCCGCGGCGTGCGCCGGGCCCTGGCCGCGCGCGGCTTCGCCAGCTTGGCGGAGTTCCGGCTCGCCTGCGGCCGGCGGGCCGACGTGCTGGCGCTGGACGAGGCCGGCACCATCCTCATCGTCGAGGTCAAGAGCGGGGTCGCCGATTTCCGCTCCGACCAGAAATGGCCGGAATACCGGGACTGGTGCGACGCCTTCTACTTCGCCGTGGACGGCTCCTTCCCGGTCGGCCTGATCCCGGAGGATTGCGGCCTGATGGTCGCCGACGCCTATGGCGCGGAGATCCTGCGCGAGGCGCCGGTGCGGCGGCTCGCCGCGCCGCGCCGCCGCACGCTGCTGCTGCGCGCCGCCCTGACCGGAGCGGGCCGCCTGCACCGCATCGAGGATCCGCTGTTCCCGCACAGCCAGTCCACGGCGTGACCGAACGCTCGTGGAAATTGCGCGGCCACCCGGTATAACGGACCGGGCCGCGCCCGGCGGGACGCCGCCGGAGCGCGGCGCGGACCGACGGAGACGGGGCGCGCGGCGATGGACCGGGAG
>JAEZHQ010000326.1 GCA_023416455.1 Pseudomonadota bacterium
CGCCCGGCCCAGGCCTCGGCCTGGTCGAGGTCGGCGAGGAGAAGGGCGGCGGGGGGCGTGGCGAGGGCGTCGCACAGCGCGGTGGCCAGCGGCGCGGCGAGGTCGAAGGCCAGCATGGCGCAGGCGCCGATCCCCGCCGACTCGACGGCGACGGCGATCCGCGCCGCCAGCCCGTCGACGTCCTCGGTCCAGAGGCCGGCGGAACCGCCGATGCCGGGCAGCTCGACCACCGTCGTCGTCCAGCCCGGCAGGCGCCCGGCGAGCGTTTGCGCGCACACCGACGCCGCGCTGATCAGGCCGGGCAGGACCAGCAGGTCGGGGCCGCTGCCGCTCCGCCACAGGCGGAGCTGTCCGGCGTCGGTGGTCACGTAATGGGGCTTCGGCATGGGGTCGTCTCCTCCTGGCCCGGCCGCCGCGGCCGAGGCGGCGGCCGGGATAATGCTGTGCTCACTAACTGTGGCACTGTTTGACACTCAGTTCATAGAATGACATAGTTTTCGAAACCGCGACAAGCGCGGCGCGACGGGCGGGGCATCGGCGCCCCGGCGCGGGCGCCGGCAAGGCAGAAGGGGGGAATGGACGATGGCTTGGCCGGACGGCGAGGGCTTTCCCAAGCGGCGCGAGCTTCTTTTCGGCACGCGCCTCGTACCGTGCTACCGGGACCGCCCCCCGACGCTCGACGCCATATTCCGCGCCGCGGTGGAGCGCCGCCCGGACGCCGAGGCGCTGGTCGACGGCGAACGCCGCTTCACCTACCGGGACCTCGACGCCGAGGTCTCGCGCCTGGCGGCGGCTCTGGCCGCGCGCGGCGCCGCCAAGGGCGACCGCATGGCGCTCGTCCTGACCAACCGGGCGGAGTTCCTGACGGCGCTGCTGGCGGCGGCGCGGATCGGCGTCGTTGCGGTGCCGATCAGCGCGCGCGAGCAGAGGCCGGGCATCGCCGGCATCCTGAACGACTGCGAGGCCAGCGTCCTGCTGCACGACGCCGCGCTGGCGGACCGCATGCCGCCGCCGGACGAAGCGCCGTCGGTGGCGCTGCGCCTGACCGCGGGCGGCCCCGTGGCCGGCGCCGTGGCGGTCGAGGATCTGCTGGCCGAGGGGGCGGGCACGAGCCCGCCCGCGGTCGACCAGCACGAGGAGGACACCGCCGTCATCCTCTACACCTCCGGCACCACCGGCAAGCCGAAGGGCGCCCTGCTGGCCCACGTCAACATCATCCATTCCGCGATCCATTTCGAGGAATGCTGGCAGTATGGGGAGGGGGAGCGGGCGATCCTGGCCGTCCCCGGCTCGCACGTCACCGGGCTGGTCGCCGTGGTCATGGCGATGATCCGGGTCGCCGGCTGCGTCATCATGATGCCGGCCTTCGACGTCGAGGGCTTCCTGTCCCTGGCCAGCCGCGAGCGCATGACCACCACGGTTCTGGTGCCGGCCATGTACAATCTGGCCCTGCTGCGCGGCGACTTCGCCCGGCACGACCTGTCGTCCTGGCGCATCGGCGGCTTCGGCGGCGCGCCCATGCCCGAGGCCACGGTCGAGGCCATGGCCGAACGGCTGCCGGGGCTGCATCTGCTGAACGCCTACGGCTCGACCGAATGCGCGACGATCATCAGCGTCGTCCCCGTCGGCCACACCCGCGCCTGCCTCGACTCGGTGGGCATGTGCGTCCCCTGCGGCGATCTGCGCGTCGTCGGCGAGGACGGCCGCGAGGTTCCGGCGGGGGCGACCGGCGAGGTGTGGATCCGCGGGCCGATGACGATCCGCGGCTACTGGCGGCGCGAGGAGGCGACGCGCGACAGCTTCGTCGACGGCTACTGGCGCTCCGGCGATCTGGGCTCGGTCGACGCCCGGGGCTATGTGCGCCTGTTCGACCGCAAGGGCGACGTCATCAACCGCGGCGGCTACAAGATCTACAGCGTCGAGCTTGAGAACGCGCTGGCCCGCCATCCCGACGTCGTCGAGGTGGCGGCGGTCGCCCACCCCGACCCGGTCCTGGGCGAGAAGATCCACGTCTTCGTCCTGCCCAAGTCCGACTCCCTGACCGCCGAGGAGGTGCGGCGCTACTGCCGCGGCGCGCTGGCCGAGTACAAGGTCCCCGACCATGTGACGCTGCTCCGCGAGTCGCTGCCGCGCAACGCCAACGGCAAGGTCACCAAGCGGGTCCTGCGCGACCGGGTGTCCGCCGGCTGAAGGCCGGCTTTTCCAGGTGTCCGCCGGCTGACGGCCGGCGCCCCAAAAGCGGCTGCGGCCGGCCCCGCTCAGGGCCGGGCCGGCCGCAGCGGGATGGCGGTGACGTTCTTCACCTCCTCCATGACCACGTAGGTGTGGGTCTCCCGGATGGCGCCGGCGGTCGAGATGAACTCGCCGAGGAACTCGCGGTAGGCCGTCATGTCGCGGACGCGCGCCTTCACCAGATAGTCGAAGCCGCCGGCGACCATGTGGCACTCCATCACCTGCGGCATGCGCAGGACGGCCTCCTTGAAGGCGTCGAAGTTGGCCGGGGTCGTCCGGTCCAGGACCACCTCCACGAAGACCAGCATCCCGGCCTTCAGCTTGGCGGGGTCGAGCAGGGCCGTGTACTGGCGGATGCAGCCCTCGGCCTGGAGGCGCTTCACGCGCTCCAGGCAGGCGGCCGGGCTCAGGTGGATGCGGCGGGCCAGCTCGACGTTGGTGAGCCTCCCGTCCTCCTGAAGCTCGCGGAGGATGGCGAGGTCGAGGGAGTCGGGCTCGCGGTCCATGGGGCGGGGCTCTCCTGGCGGGGCTCTCTTGGCGGGGG
>JAEZHQ010000340.1 GCA_023416455.1 Pseudomonadota bacterium
GGCTTAGCGGCTTCAGGGGGACAGGATGGGCACACGGTATTCCCACATCGATCTGGCGGAACGGCGGCGCATTCAGAAGATGCGTGACGCCAAGGTGCCGGTGGCGGTGATCGCGGCGGAGTTGGGCCGGCACCGCTCGACCATCCACCGCGAGATCCGGCGCAACTTTTACCACGATCCTTTTCGCGACCGCTGGGGGCAGGAATATCGGGGCTACTACTGCACCACGGCCGACGCTTACGCCCGCAAGCGGCGGGTGCGACGGGCCAAGCTGGCGTTGCGGCCCGAGTTGCGCGACCATGTCATCGCCAAGCTGCGCGCGGGCTGGTCGCCCCAGCAGATCGCCGGCCGGCTCCGGCGCGAGCCCCTGCCCTGCGGCACCGTCTCGCACGAGACCATCTATCGCTTCATCTATGGCTCCGACGGCCGCGGCCTGGACTTGTACGCGCTGCTGGCCGTGGCGCGGCGCCGACGCCGGCAACGCTCGGGACGCAAGCCGCGCAGCGGTCCGATCCCGGCGCCACATTGGATCGCCAACCGGCCGGCCGAGGTGGTCACCCGGCAGAGCTTCGGGCATTGGGAAGGCGACCTGGTCATTTTCGCGCGTCAGTTCGGCAACGCCAACGTGACCTCGTTGCAGGAACGGCATAGCCGCTTTCACATCCTGCTGCCCAACGACGGCCGCCGCTCGGTGCAGGTGATCGGGCGCATCGCCGAGGCGCTCGCCCCACTGCCCCCAGAGGCTCGGCGCACGATCACCTTCGATCGCGGCACGGAGTTCTTCGCCTACAAGAGTTTGCCGACGGTCAGCTATTTCTGTGACCCGCACAGCCCTTGGCAGAAAGGCGGAGTGGAGAACGCCAACGGGCGCCTGCGCCGTTTCCTGCCGCTCGCCAGTGCGGAAGCCGTCCGCACCGCTGCCGCCTTGTACGCCTTGGCCGAGCGCTTGAACAACACACCACGGCGCTGTCTGGATTACTTGACGCCCGCGGAGGTCTTCGCCGCCAGCCTCGCCGCCCTTACGGTCCCGCCATGACCAGCGGCACAGCCCGGCGCGCCGACGGTCACACCGGTGGGTCCACAGGCTTGATCCGCCCTGAGCGGGAGAGGGCTCGTCGGATCAAGCCTGTGGACTACCGGCATGACCTCACGCCAACCTTCCCGGAGGACAAAATGCACTTGTGGGTCGGCGAAAAATCCTAGAAAAGTCCAGTGTCGCACTTCAGTTTGAATCCGCGCCCGGCAGGGCCGGGGGCGGCTTCCCAGGGCGGCGCGGCTCGGTTAAGGTCTGCCCTCCCCGTTTCCCGCCCTCTGCCGGATTGAGCCCATGGCCCGCAACATCGACCGCCTTCTCGACGTCATGGCCCGCCTGCGCGACCCCGACGGCGGCTGCCCCTGGGACCTGGAGCAGACCTACCGGACCATCGCCCCGCACACCATCGAGGAGGCTTACGAGGTCGCCGACGCCATCGAGAAGGGCGATATGGCGGCCCTGCGTGAGGAGTTGGGCGACCTGCTCTTCCAGGTCGTCTATTACGCCCAGATGGCCCGCGAGGAAGGCGCCTTCGACTTCGAGGAGGTGGCCGGCGTCATCGCCGACAAGATGATCCGCCGCCATCCGCACGTCTTCGGCGCCGACGAGGTGAAGACGGCCGACCACCAGACCTCGCGCTGGGAGGAGCACAAGGCGGCCGAGCGCGCCGCCAAGGCCGCCGACGAAGGGCGCGCGCCGTCCGCGCTGGAGGGCGTCATCGCCGGCCTCCCCGCGCTCACCCGCGCACTGAAGCTCCAGAACCGCGCGGCGCGCGTCGGCTTCGACTGGACCGACGCCCGCGACATCCTCGACAAGATCGAGGAGGAGGTGCGGGAGTTGCGCGCCGAGATGGACACGGGCGCCGCCCAGGAGCGCGTCGCCGACGAGCTGGGCGACCTTCTGTTCGCGCTGGTCAACCTCGCCCGCCGCCTGAAGGTCGAGCCGGAAGCCGCCCTGCGCGGGACCAACGCGAAGTTCGAGCGCCGCTTCCACCGCATCGAGGCGCTGCTGGCCGAGCAGGGCCGCAAGCCGGAGGGCGCCACCCTCGACGAGATGGAAGCCCTTTGGCAGCAGGCCAAGCGTGAGGAGCGGGAAGCCCGCTAGCCGAACAGGTGCCGGTGCAGCGCCTGCCAGCTCGCGCGGTCCGGCGCCAGCAACAGCCCGCCGCCGAGCGCGGCCGGCCGGTAGGGCGTGCCGTCGAGGAGCGCCGCGTGGCCGCCGGCCTCGGCGTGCATCAGGACCCCGGCCGCGTGGTCCCACGGCATCAGCCGGTGGTAGAGCGAGAAGTGGGACCGGCCGTCGAGCAGCCGCAGATACTCCTGGGCGGCGCTGGCCAGGCAGGCGGGCGGGCCGAGCGCCCTGCCCCGCTCCGCCAATTGCCGCCCCAGCGACTCCTCGCAGAAGCGGGTGGACAGAGCCCCCGTCATCGCCTCCAGCGGAACGGCCGGGGCCACCCGCGCCGGCCGGCCGTCGATCCGGGCGCCCTGCCCCTTCACCGCCGTTGCCATGCGCCCGTCGCAGGGATCGTGGATCCAGCCGGCCAGGGTCTCGCAGCCGCGGACCAGCGCGACGATCACGGCGAACAGCGGCCGTCCGCCGGCGAAGTTCAAGGTGCCGTCCACCGGGTCGATGACCCACACCGGGGCGTCGCCGTGCAGCCGCTCCAGGATGGCCGGATCGGCCGAGGCGGCTTCCTCGCCCAGCGTTGTGCTGCCCGGCAGGAGCGCGGTCAGCCCCGCCGTCAGGGCGCGCTCGGCCGCCTCGTCGGCGAGAGTCACCAGATCGGTGGGGCCGGTCTTCCGGCGCACCCCGCCTTCGGGCAGGTTGCGGAAATAGGGAAGGATATCGCTCTGGGCCACCCCACGGATGAGGGCGCAGACGCGGTCGATGTCGGGAAGGGTCACGGCTTCGGCGCGGTCCGGTTCGGTTTCGGGTCGAGCTGCATGGTGGCGCTGCCGTCCTTGGGCGGGTCGGGCATCAGGATCGTGCCATCCAGACCGGTTTCCTTCAGCGCCCGCAGCAGCGCGTCGTAGGTGGCCCGGTCGGCCGCGGCGTCGGGTGGCGGCGGCGTGCCGACCAGCGGCCCGCCCACCGCCGGCAGGCGCGGCTCGCCGGGAGCGGGCGGGGACGGGGCCTGGAGCGCCTGCCGGGGCTCCTCCTCGGGCGGCGGGGGCGGCGGCCGCCACAGGCGGAAGCAGTCGGTGAAGGTGGCCTGCTCGCACGCCTTCAGCAGCTCTTGCGCGTCCGGGGCGGTCACCACCGGGCCGACCGGGGCCGCCGGCAGCTCGGCCGGCGGCGGCGGAAGCGGGTCCTCGGGTGGATTCTCCACCTCCTCCACATAGCCGGGCGGGAGCGCCGGTTCGACCGCGGCGGCAGTCCCCGGCAACAACAGAAAAGCGAGAAGAACGGTCAGGACGCGCACGGGCACCACGGGAAAGCGGGGCTGGACAGGCCGCGCCGGAGAAGGATGGCGGGGCGGCGGGCATTATGGCGACCTGCCCGCCGCCCCGCCATGGACAAAAGCCAGCCCCGGCCGGGCCTCCGTCAGGCGCGAGGTCGCGGTTCGCCGGTCGCGGCGTGGCGAGTCCAGGCGTCCAGTTCCGAACGCAGCGCGGCGATCTTGGTGACCTCCTTCGGATCGGTTTCCTCCCGCCAGGCTGTGGCGATGATCTCCAGGAGACGGGCCCGCCCGGCGGGGTCGCGCGACAGTTCCTGGATGCGCAGCAGCGCCGCACCGGGCGAAAGCCGCTCCTGGCGGGCCACCAGGGTCACTTGATCGGCGAGGAAGGCGGTGATCGAGAAACGCGACGGATCCGTGTGCAAACGCATTAGCAGTCCTCCTCTGGGGACGGCGTATTCCCCGCTACAGAGGTCGGGTGCGGGTCCCGGAAAGGCTACCCTACTTGCGGCGTATGACAGGATTGAAACCGGGCGCGGCCCATCGTCGCGTGGACGCGGGGCCGCGCCCGGTGCCGGGTCCTGCCCGGCGGCCCGGTGGTGCGGGGTTCAGCCCGGTGTGAAGCGCTTCTCGAAGCGCGCGAGGTCGGCCGGGTCGATGGCGACCTGGATGTGCGCCTGCTCCTCGTCGTCGCGGCGCTCCAGCACCTCACCCTTGGCGTAGAGCCAGGCGAGCGCCGCACCGTCGTCGAGTCCGACCGCCAGGTCGACGACCCGGCGATGGGCGTTCATGCGCTGGTCGAGCAGCCGGTCGAGGGCATCGAATCCGGCCCCGGTGCGGGCGGAGACCGCGACCGCCCGCGGGTTCCGCTGCGCCTGGGCCAGCACCGCCTCGCAGGCCCCGGCGTCCAGCGCGTCGATCTTGTTCAGCACCTCGATCACGCGGTCGTCGGCGTCGGGGTCGATGCCCATGTCGCGCATCACCGCTTGCACGTCGGCCTTCTGGGCGTCGGTGTCGGGGTGGGCGATGTCGCGGACGTGCAGGATGATGTCGGCGGCGTCCACCTCCTCCAGCGTGGCGCGGAAGGCGGCGACCAGCCCGTGCGGCAGGTCGGAGATGAAACCCACCGTGTCCGACAGGATCACCTTGCGGCCGGACGGCAGGGTCACCTGCCGCATGGTCGGGTCCAGCGTCGCGAACAGCAGATCCTTGGCGAACACGTCGGCGTTGGCCAGCCGGTTGAACAGGGTGGACTTGCCGGCGTTGGTGTAGCCGACCAGCGCCACCACCGGATAGGGCACCTTGGCCCGCGCCTTGCGGTGCAGGCCGCGGGTGCGCCGGACCTCGTCCAGCTCCTTCCGGATGCGGATGATCCGGTCGCCGATCAGCCGCCGGTCCATCTCCAGCTGGGACTCGCCGGGGCCGCCCAGGAAGCCGAAGCCGCCGCGCTGGCGCTCCAGGTGGGTCCAGGACCGCACGAGCCGCGACTTCTGGTAGGTCAGGGACGCCAGCTCGACCTGGAGCATGCCTTCGCGCGTGCGGGCGCGGGCGCCGAAGATCTCCAGGATCAGGCCGGTGCGGTCGATGACCTTGGCCTTCAGCGCCTTCTCCAGGTTGCGCTGCTGGACGGGCGACAGGGCGCGGTCGATGATGACGAGGGTTGCCTCCGTCTCCTGGACGGTGCCGGCCAGCTGCTCGACCGTGCCGGAACCGAACAGCGTCGAAGGCTGCGGGCGGTTGACGCGCGCGCACTCGGCGTGGACGACCTCCAGCTCGATGGCGCGGGCAAGCCCCACCGCTTCGTCGAGGCAGGATTCGGGAGGGCGCAAGGCCCCGTCCGTCTCAAGGCGGAGGACGGGGTGGACCACGATGGCCCGGCCGGAGGCGGAAAGCGCCCGGCCGTCGCCATTGGTCGGAAGATCAGACGTTTTCACCTTCCTTGGGCGGCTCGAAGAGTTGAATGGGGTGCGCCGGCATCACGGTGGAGATGGCGTGCTTGTAGACCAGCTGCGAATGCGCATCGCGCCGCAACAGGACCGAGAAATTGTCGAACCAGGTGATGATCCCCTGAAGCTTTACGCCGTTCACGAGAAAGACGGTTACGGGAGTTTTGTTTTTCCGGACGTGGTTGAGGAACACGTCCTGCACATTCTGGCTTTTTTCAGACATTCTTTGTCGCCCCCTTCTTCAGTGTTCTTGGGGCTCCTGTGAGAGCCCGCGTCCCGCGGCGTTAAGGTTGGGTGTGTGCTGCAACCGTCTCGACTGCTGTGCGAACCGATATGGTATCACCACCGCCACCCACCAAGCCACACAGCGCATGACAGGTGTCGTAGCGGTGGGCCGGCGGGAAGCGGTCGAAGCCGCTGCCCTCGCCCGCCCCTATTAGCACCGGGACCAGCCCCGCGCCATGGGCACATTCCATGTCGACGTCGGCGTCGCCCACGAACCAGACGTCGGGACCCGGCTCGATGCCCGCGGGTTCCAGCGCCATCCGCACCGGCGCCGCATCGGGCTTGTCGAAGGCGGCGTCCTGGGCGCCGACCAGCCGGCCGAAATAGCCGGTCCAGCCCAGCCGGTCGGCCTCGGCGCGCAGGAACCGCCCGGTCTTGTTCGACACCACCGCCTGGTAGACCCCCCGCGCGGCCATGCTCTCCAGCAGCGTGGCGGCACCGGGCAGGGGCCGCAGATGCTCCAGGTGATGGGCTTCGAAATGGGCGTAGAAAAGGTCGCGCGCCTCCGGCCAGCGCGCGCCGAACAGGCGGGGGAAACTGTCGCGCATGGACTGCTTGATGCGCGCGCGCGCCTCCGCCTCGCTCCACGGCGCCATCCCGAAGGACAGCAGCGCGTGGTTCAGCGCGGCGCGGACGGTGCCCCAATTGTCCACCAGGGTGTTGTCCCAGTCGTAGAGGACGGCGCGGGGCAGCGCGGGTGCGGTCAGGTCGGTCATGCGGTGCGTCCGGCCACGTGGTCGAGATAGGCTTGGCGCAGGGACAGCGCGACCGGACCCGGCCGGCCGTCCCCGACGGTGGCTCCGTCGATCCGGGTCACCGGCAGGGCGAAAGTCCCCGCCGACGACAGGAAGGCCTCCCGCGCGGCGCGGGCCTCGGCCACCGTGAAGCAGCGCTCCTCCACGGGGATGCCGCGCGCGGCGGCCAGCCGCAGCAGCGACAGCCGGGTCACCCCGTTCAGGATGCGGGTCGAGGCGGGGCGGGTCACCACCCGCCCCTCCCCGGTCACGATCCAGGCGTTGGAGGAGCTGCCCTCGGTCACGGTGCCGTCGGGATCGACCATCCACGCCTCGAAGGCCCCCGACTCGGCGGCCTGCTGCTTGGCCAGCGCCTGGGGCAGCAGCCCGACCGTCTTGATGTCGCGCCGCCCCCAGCGGATGTCCGGCACGGTGATGACCGCCACCCCCTGCTCCAGCTGCTCCGGCTTGGCGAAGGCCGCGACGCGCCGGGTCGTCACCACCAGCGTCGGGCGCGCCGCCGCGGGAAACCTGAAATCGCGCGGCGCCGCGCCGCGGGTGACCTGGAGGTAGACCGTGCCGTTCACCAGCCCGTTGCGGCGCACCAGCTCGCGCAGGATGAAGGCCAGCGTGCGCCGGGCCACCGGCCAGGCCATGCGCAGCTCGCCCAGGCTGCGCCCGAGCCGCTCCAGGTGGCCATCCAGATCGGCGAACCGGCCGTCGATGAGGGCAACCACCTCGTAGACGCCGTCGGCGAACTGGAAGCCGCGGTCTTCCACGGAGACCGCGGCCCGCCCGTGCGGGAGGTAGCGGCCGTCGACATATGCCCATCGTGCCATGGCGATTTGTTCGTTATCCAAACGATAAGGGAGGCGCTCAGAAAAATTCAAGCCGGACCGCGAACAGCTTCTCCACCTTTTTCACCTGCCCGGCGGTGGCGAGGATGATGACGCGGTCCTTCGGCCGGATCACCGTGCCGGGGCGCGGGATGATCACCTCGTCGCCGCGCACCAGCGCGCCGACGATGACGCCCGACGGCAGGCGGACGTCCTTCAGCGGGGTGTTCACCACCGCCGAGGTTTCCAGCGCCTCCGCCTCGATCACCTCGGCGAAGCCCTCGCGCAGGCTGTGCACGGCGCGGATGCGGCCGCGCCGGACGTGCTGGAGGATGTTGGAGACGGTGATGGCGCGCGGGCTGACGATGGCGTCGATGCCGAGCGGGGTCACCAGCGTGGAGTAGGAGCCCTTGTTGATGAGCGTGATGGCGCGCCGCGCGCCGTAGCGCTTGGCAAGGAGCGAGGACAGGATGTTGCCTTCGTCGTCGTTGGTGACCGCGACCACCGTCTCGGTGGCGCGGACGTTGGCCTCCTCCAGGATCTCGGGGTCGAGCCCGTCGCCGTGCAGCACCATGGTGCGCGACAGGCGTTGCGCCACCTGCTGGGCACGGCTGCGGTTCCGCTCGACGATCCGGGCGGTGACGTGGGGGTGCTTGGCCTCCAGCTCCTCGGCCAGGAAGAGGCCGATGTTGCCGCCGCCCAGGATGATGATGCGCCGCGCCTCCACCTCCTCGTGGCCGAAGGCGGACATGGCGCGCTCCAGGTGCCGGTTGTCGCAGACGAAATAGACCTCGTCGCCGGGCAGCATCTGGTCGTCGCCGGTCGGGATGATCGACTTGTCGTTGCGGATGATGGCGACGACCTCCAGGCCGAGGTCGGGGAACAGGCCGGTCAGCTGGCGCAGGGGCGTGTGCAGGACCGGACAGCTCTCGGTGCACAGGACGCCGACCACGCGCACCTTGCCCTCGGCCAGCGGGATCATGTCGAAGGCGCCCGGCACCTGGAGCCGGCGCGCGATGGCCCGCGCCACCGCGATTTCCGGCGAGATGATGACGTCGATGGGCAGGTGGTCGCGGCTGAACAGGTCGGCCCAGATCGGCTTCAGGTAGCTCTGGCTGCGCACGCGCGCGATCTTGGTGGGCACCTTGAACAGGGCATGCGCCACCTCGCAGGCGACCATGTTGACCTCGTCGACCTGGGTGACCGCGATGATCATGTCGCTTTCGCCGGCCCCCGCCGCCTCCAGCGTGTCGGGATGCGAGGCGTGGCCGAGCATCGCCTGCACGTCGAGCGTGTCGCTGATCCGCTGGATCAGATCCGGCGCATGGTCGATGACCGTGACGTGATTGCCCTCCGACGCCAGATAGCGCGCGATGTTGAAGCCGACCTGGCCGGCCCCGCAGACGATGACCTTCACGGCCTTCTCACCCTTCCCTGCCCTTTTTCCGGGCACACAGGCCGGGAATGCTACCACCAAGCCGGCGGCGCACCAAGGCGCGAAAGCCGCAAGGGGCAGGTGCGCTCGATGTGGAAGCCACACGAGCGCCCTGGCATCACTCCACGAACATCTTGCCCTTCTCGCTGCCGTGCACGCCCAGCGACTTCAGCTTGCGGTGCAGGGCCGACCGCTCCATGCCGACGAAGGCGGCGGTGCGCGAGATGTTGCCGCCGAAGCGGGTGACCTGGGCCAGCAGATACTCGCGCTCGAACACCTCGCGGGCTTCGCGCAGCGGCAGCCCCATGATCTCGCCGCCCTTGTCCCATTTGAGGACGGTGGGGGTGATGGCGCCGATCTCCGGCGGCAGCTGGTCGGCGCGTATGGGCTCCTTGGGGTCGCCCTGCGCCATGATCAGCAGCCAGTCGACGACGTTGCGCAGCTGGCGGACGTTGCCCGGCCAGTCGTAGGCCTGGAGCGCCGCCATGGCGTCCTCGCCGAACTCGCGGGCCGGCAGGCCGGCGGCCTCGGCGGAGCGCTGCATGAAGTGGCGGGCCAGAAGCGGAATGTCCTCGCGCCGCTCGCCCAGCGAAGGCACGCGGATCGGCACCACCGACAGCCGGTAATAGAGATCCTGGCGGAAGCGGCCCTGCTCGATCTCCGCCTGGAGGTCGCGGTTGGAGGTGGCGATGACGCGCACGTCCACCTCGACCCGGTGGCCGCCGCCGACCCGCTCGAACACCTGCTCCTGGAGCGCGCGGACGATCTTGCCCTGGGTCTCCAGCGGCATGTCGGCGACCTCATCGAGCAGAAGCGTGCCGCCGTGCGCCTGCTCGAAGGTGCCGATCTTGCGCCCCTGCCCGTCGACCCCGGCCTCGGTGCCGAACAGCTCCATCTCCAGCCGGTCGGGGCGCATGGTGGCGCAGTTCAGCCCGACGAAGGGGCCGCCGTTGCGGCGCGAGCGCGCGTGGATCAGCCGCGCCACCACCTCCTTGCCGGAGCCGGCCGGGCCGGTGATCAGCACGCGGCTGCCGGTCGGGGCGACCTTCTCGATGCTCTGGCGCACCTGGTTGACGGCCGAGGAGCGGCCGATCAGCTCGGCGTCGCCGCCGGCGCGCAGCCTCAGCTCCTCGTTCTCGCGCTTCAGCCGGGCGGCCTCGATGGCGCGGTCGACCATGAGCAGCAGCCGGTCGGCCTTGAACGGCTTCTCGATGAAGTCGTAGGCGCCGATCTTGATGGCGGACACGGCGGTTTCGATGTTGCCGTGGCCGGAGATCATGATCACCGGCAGGTTGGCGTGGTCGCGCATCAGCTGTTCCAGGATCTGGAGGCCGTCGAGACGGCTGCCCTGGAGCCAGATGTCGAGGACGACCAGGCTCGGCCGGCGCGCCGCCACCTGGGCGAATGCCTGGTCGGCGTCGGCGGCCTCGCGCGTCTTCATGCCTTCGTCGTTCAGGATGCCCGCAATCAGCATCCGGATATCGGACTCGTCATCGACGATCAGAATATCATGCGCCATGGGCTGCCTGCCTCTTCTCCCCACCGGTCTCCGCCGGCGTGTCGCTGCCGCCGCGGGCGTCGCCCTCGGCCACGGAATGGTTCGGGATGACCAGGCCGACGCGCGCCCCGCCGCCCTCGCGGTCCTCCAGGGTCAGCACGCCGCCGTGGTCCTCCATGATCTTCTTGACGATGGCGAGGCCCAGGCCGGTGCCCTTGGCCCGCGTCGTCACGTAGGGTTCGGTCAGCCGGTCCCGCTCCTCGGTGGGCAGGCCCTTGCCGTTGTCCTCCACCACCACCACCACCCGCTCCTCCTCGGCGGTCACCCGCACCGTGACCGCGCCGGGCGGCAGCGCCGCCCCGTCGGCGGGCGGCGGGCGGCCCTCGATGGCGTCGGCGGCGTTCTGGAGCAGGTTGGTCAGCGCCTGGCTGATCTGCCGGCTGTCGCAGGGCAGGGTCAGCGGCCCGGTGGGAAGCTCCATGGCGAACCGGATGCGGCCGCTGTGCGCGCTCGATTGCAGGAACACCGCCTGGCGGACCAGATCGTTGATGTTGCATGGCTTCATCACCGGCTGCGGCATCCGCGCGAAGGCCGAGAATTCGTCCACCATGCGCCGGATGTCGTCCACCTGGCGCACGATGGTGTCGGTGCACATGGTGAAGACCTCGGTGTCGCCGGTGATCTCCTTCAGGTACTTCCGGCGCAGCCGCTCGGCCGAGAGCTGGATGGGGGTCAGCGGGTTCTTGATCTCGTGGGCGATGCGCCGGGCCACGTCGGCCCAGGCCGCCTTGCGCTGGGCCGACACCAGCTCGGTGATGTCGTCGAAGGTGACGACGTAGCCGCGCACCTCGCCGCCCCGCCCCTCCGCGGTGATGCGCACCAGCAGGGTCAGCGTGGCCGCACCCGGGCGGCGGACCTGGATCTGGTCCTGCACCACGCGGCCGGGGCGCCGGGGTGCGTTGCCCAGCAGCTCGCCCATCTCCGGCGACAGCTCGGCCAGCCGGCAGCCGATCAGGCTTTCCTGATCCTCCACCCCCAGCAGGCGGGCCGCCGAGCGGTTGGGCAGGTTGATGCGCCCTTCGGCGTCGAGGCCGAACACCCCGGCGGACACGCCGGCCAGCACCGTCTCGGTGAAGCGGCGGCGCTCGTCGAGCAGGCGGTTGGTGGCCAGAAGCTCGTGGCGCTGGCTCTCGATCTCCGTGGTCATGCGGTTGAAGGCGCGCGACAGCAGGCCCAGCTCGTCCTCGTTGGGCGGCTCGCTCACCCGCACGGTGAGGTCGCCGGCGCGCACCCGCTCCGCCGCCCCGATCAGGGCGCTGATCGGGCGCGCCAGCTTGGTCGCGAAGATCAGCCCGGCCCAGACGGCGGCAAGCAGGAGCAGCAGCGCCACCACCACGAAGATCAGCGTGAAGGTGATTTGCAGGCTGCCGCGCTGGCTTTCCAGGGCGGCGTACTCCCGGACCGCCCCTTCCGCCGAGGCCATGTGGGCGAGCACGCGCGGCTCGACCATGCGGCCGACGTAGAGGTAGGTGTCGGCGAAGCGGTCGAGCCGGACCAACGCGCGCACCCGGTCGCCGCTCTCGCTGACGATCAGCGCCACCTCGCCGCGCCGCGCCGTTTGCAGCCGGTCGTCGGGGATGGGGTCGAACTCCAGCGTGAAGGTGTAGCCGGAGCGCGCCAGGATCGACCCGGTGGTGCCGTTGAAGACGATCGCCTCGGAGAGCGCGCGCAGCATCGCCTGGGTGGCCACCACCTGCTCGAAGCGTTCGGGGTCGTTGGCCAGCCGCACCGCCTCCTGGTTCAGGTCGTTGGCCATGGCCAGCGCGTCGGCGCGGATGTTCTGCTGGTGCTCCTGGAGATAGGCGGTGGCGACGGCCAGGGATTCGTTGACCGCCGTGCGCACCCGCTCGCTGAACCAGGACTGGACGCCGACGTAGAAGAACAGGGTCGAGAACAGCGCCATGATGATGGCCGGGGCCACCGCCAGCAGGCTGAACACCAGGACCAGCCGGACGTGCAGCCGCGACCCCGCCAGCCCGCGCCGCCGCCCGATCCAGATGGTCACGATGCGCCGCGCGATCAGCACGCCGAGCAGCAGGAGCAGCGCCAGGTCGAGCGTCAGAAGCAGCGTGACCGTGCGCGGGTTGGCGGCGCCGAAGGGCGCCCCCTCGGTCAGGGCGGTGTAGGTCGCGAAGCCGGCCGCCAGCGCCGCCAGCGACAGCGCGACGGCAAGCCGCTTGGTCAGCCCGACGCGGGCCGACCAGCGGAGGAACTGCTGCCAAGGCGCGGTGGCGGTTTCGGGGGGTGTGGGCGACATGAATCCGGCAACCGAAATGTTGCCGGAAAGATACATGAGCTGTTGCGGGGCTGCCAAGCGACAACCCCTCTGCCTTTTGGATGAGCCCTCCCGAGCCCGCGAACCGCCTGGGAGGTGCGGCGTCGTGTCACAAAAAGAGCACGGTGTGCTGTACGGACGGGCGGGGCCGGCGCCGCTTCAGGGCGACCACCCGTGCCCCCGCCGCCGGCTCATTTCAGCCCCCGCACCACCTGTATGTCGAGTTCCCGGATCTTCTTGCGCAGCGTGTTGCGGTTGAGGCCGAGCAGCTGCGCCGCCTTGATCTGGTTGCCGCGGGTGGCCGACAGGCTGAGCGCGATCAACGGCCGCTCCACCTCGCGCAGGACGCGGTCGTACAGCCCGTTGGAGGGCATGCCGTCCTTGTGCGCCGCGAAATAATCCTTCAGGTGGCGCTCCACCGCCGAGGACAGGCCCTCGCCCTGCGGCTCCTCCACCGGCTGGGCGGGGGCGGCGGCGTCGGCCAGCTCCGCCTCGATCACGTCGAGGCCGATCACCTCCTGCGAATAGAGGGCGGCCAGTCGGCGGACCAGATTCTCCAGCTCGCGCACGTTGCCCGGCCAGCGGTAACGCTTCAGCCGGTCCATCGCCGCCTGGTCGATGCTCTTGACCGGCAGCCCCTGGGCGGCGCCGAGATTGAGGAAGTGGCGGACCAGCAAGGCCACGTCCTCGGTCCGCTCGCGCAGCGGCGGCAGCCGGATGGGAACCACGCAGAGGCGGTAGAACAGATCCTCGCGGAACAGGCCCTGGCGGATCAGCGTGCGCAGGTCGCGGTGGGTGGCGGCGACGATGCGCACGTCCGTCTTGATGGGCGTACGTCCGCCGACCGTGGTGTACTCCCCCTCCTGGAGCACGCGCAGCAGGCGCGTCTGCGCCTCCAGCGGCATGTCGCCGATCTCGTCCAGGAACAGCGTCCCGCCCTGGGCCTGCTCGAAGCGGCCGGTGGAGCGGTTGGTGGCTCCGGTGAAGGCCCCCTTCTCGTGGCCGAACAGCTCGGACTCGATCAGCTCGCGCGGGATCGCCGCCATGTTGATGGCGACGAAGGGACCGTTGCGGCGCTTGCCGTAGTCATGCAGGGCGCGGGCCACCAGCTCCTTGCCGGTGCCGGATTCGCCGGTGATGGTCACGGTCAGGTCGGTGCCCATCAAACGGGCAAGGACCCGGTAGATCTCCTGCATGGCCGGCGAGCGGCCGATCAGCGGAAGCTGCTCGTCGGACTCCGTGCCGTCCGCCGGCATGGCGGCCGGCGGCGTGTTGGAGTTGAGCGCGCGCTCGACCACCGAGACCAGCTCCTTCAGGTCGAAGGGCTTGGGCAGATACTCGAAGGCGCCGCGCTCGGCCGCCTTCACGGCGGTGATCAGGGTGTTCTGCGCGCTCATCACGATGACCCGCAGGTCGGGCCGGATCTTCTTGATGCGCGGGATCAGGTCGAGCCCGTTCTCGTCGGGCATGACCACATCGGTGATGATGAGGTCGCCCTGCCCGTCCGCCACCCAGCGCCACAGGGTCGAGGCGTTGCCGGTGGTGCGGACGTCGTGGCCGAGGCGGGCCAGGGCCTGGGTCAGGACGGTGCGGATGGCGCGGTCGTCGTCCGCGACGAGAATGGTCGCCGCGGTCATCAGCGTGGGCCCCGTACGCCCCGGGCCGGGGCGGGATCGCCGGTGATCTGCGTTTCATCGTACATGGGCAGCGAGACCTTGAAGACGGTGCGGCGGGGCTGGCTGTCAAACTCGATGACGCCACCGTGATCGCCAACGATCTTCGCGACCAATGCAAGACCGAGGCCAGTTCCGTTGACCTTGGTCGTGACGAAGGGATCGAACAGGTTGGAGCGCAGATCCTCCGGAATGCCGTCGCCGTTGTCCTGAACGGACACCAGCAGCGGCAGGTGCATCCGGCTGTCGCCGCCGGGCAGCGCCATGCGCACCCCGTGCTGGTAGGAGGTGGTCAGAACCACCTCGCCGCCCGGTTCAGGGGCAGCCTCTGCCGCATTTTTAATCAGGTTGAGGAAGATTTGGATGAGCTGGTCGCGGTTTCCGTAGACCGGCGGAAGCGACGGGTCGTAGCGCTCGATGAAGCGGATGGTCCGGGCGAAGCCGCTTTGCGCCACCTTGCGCACATGCTCCAGCACGGTGTGGATGTTGACCGGGCCGCGCTCCAGGGGGCGTTCGTCGGAGAACACCTCCATCCGGTTGACCAGCGCCACGATGCGGTCGGCCTCGTCGCAGATCAGCCGGGTGAGGACGCGGTCCTGCTCGCCGGCGTTCTCCTCCAGGAGCTGCGCGGCGCCGCGGATGCCCGACAGCGGGTTCTTGACCTCGTGCGCCAGCATGGCCGCCATGGCGGTGACCGACCGCGCGGCGTGCCGGTGGGTCAGGGAGTTGTCGATCTTGCGGGCGAGCGTGCGCTCGTTGACGGTCACCAGCACATGGTCGGCCGGCTCGCCCATGGCGGCCACGCGGATGGTGACGTGGTGCGGGCCGATCCGCGGCGTGTCGATGACCACCCCTTCCTGCGAGACCCGCCGGCTGCCGCGCCGCACCTGGGCGATCAGGCCGGCCACCGGGCTGTCGGCCGGCAGCAGTTCGGCCAGCGGCATGCCCTCCATCATGGCCGCCGACAGGTCGAAGAACTCCTGCGCCTCCACGTTCACGTAACGGATGTCGCCGGCCCCGTCGATGACCAGGACGGGATCCGGCAGGGCCGCGAGGATCACCGTGGGGTCGAGGCGGCTGGGGCGAAAGGACGACGACCGCGGCGCGCGACGGTGGAGGGACGCGGCGGCGGAAGCGCGGGCGGCCATCAGGCGGCGATCCTTTCGATGGCCGGGGCGTAGAAGTCGCGGATGAAGCCCCGCACCGCCTGCGCGTCGGACATCCGGTTGACGGCCGCCCGGAACTCGGCCGATCCGTGCAGGCCCTTGGAGTACCAGGATACATGCTTGCGGGCGACGCGCAGGCCGGCCTCGACGCCGTAGTGGCTGAGCATGGAGTCGTAATGCTCCAGCAGGATGGCGAGCTGGCGCTCCAGCGGCGGGTCCGGCAGGCGTTCGCCGGTGCGCAGGTAATGCATGACCTGGCCGGGGAACCACGGCCGCCCGTAGGTGCCGCGCCCGATCATGACGCCGTCCGCGCCGGATTCGGCGAGCGCCCGGTCCACGTCCTCCAGGCTGTTGATGTCGCCGTTGACCACCACCGGCAGGCCCGTCGCCTCCTTCACCCGGCGGACGAAGGCCCAGTCGGCGGAGCCGTTGTAGAACTGGTTGCGGGTGCGGCCGTGGACGGTGACCATCCGGATTCCGCTCTGCTCGGCGATGCGGGCGAGCGTCGGCGCGTTCAGGCTGTTGTGGTCCCAGCCCATGCGCATCTTGAGCGTCACCGGGATCGAGACCGCCCGGACGGTGGCCTCCAGGATGCGGCCGGCCAGCCGCTCGTCACGCATCAGCGAGGAGCCGGCATGGCCGTTGACCACCTTTTTCACCGGGCAGCCGAAATTGATGTCGACGATGGCGGCGCCGCGGTCCTCGTTCAGCTTGGCCGCCTCGGCCATCACCTCCGGCTCGCAGCCGGCGAGCTGGACCGACATCGGGAATTCCTCCGGCTCCGTCTGCGCCATGCGCAGGGTCTGCCGGTTCTCCCGGATCATCGCCTGGCTGGCGATCATCTCGGACACGACGAGGCCGCACCCGGACTTCTTGACCAGCCGACGGAACGGCAGGTCGGTAACCCCCGACATGGGGGCGAGAATCACCGGGTCCGCAAGGGTGATGGAGCCGATCTGAATGGCCATGGTCCTCTGCCCATGTGTTGGGCACTTCGAAGAAGTGATCAGATTTTGTGCAGGCTAGCACAGCGTTTCGGCATGACGCAAGCGCACAACCGCCGGGCGCCCGACGGGCTGTCATGCGTCCGGAGTACCCCGTCCGGAGAGGGGGGTGCGCCGGACGGCTGCGGCCGCTCAGCCAAGCAGGACGTCGGTCACGAACTTCACGCCGGGATAGGCAAGCGTGAGCAGCAGGTAGGCGATGAGGACGAGGCGCGCCGCCCTGCGGCCGCGCACGCCGGTGCGGGCGTGCGCCATCAGCAGGCCGCCGATGACGAGGAAGGTGGCGATCGACAGCAGGGTCTTGTGGTCGAGGCGCAGCAACGTGCCCTGCTCGTAGTGGAGCACCGCCATGCCGGTGGCCAGCCCGGCGCCCAGCACCGCTTCCGAGGCGCCCAGCAGCCGGACCTGGAGCCGGTCGCTCTCGGCCACCGGGGGCAGGAAGCGGGTCAGCGGGGTCGGCCGCTTGGTCTTCAGCGCGCGCTCCTGGAGGAAGGAGGCCAGCGACGCCACGGCGGCCAGCGTCAGCAGGGCGTAGGTGACCACGGAGACGGCGATGTGCAGGTCGATCCAGATGCCGGGGGCGCCGCCGCGCAGCACCGGGGCCGGCGCCTGCTGGGCGATGGTGGCGAAGGCCGCGACCAGCAGCAGGTAGGGCAGCAGCAGCGGCGACAGCCGCCAGGCCGAGCGGGTCGCCGCGCTGAGCGCGGTGAACAGCAGCATGCAGACGGCGATGGTCACCCACAGGGCGGTGGACAGCCCGGTGTGCCAGCGGCCGGCGATCTGGGTCAACGACCACAGGGCAGGGCCGGCGAAGGCCAGCGCCAGCGCCCCCCAGAAGAAGGGCGAGCGCCCCTCCTGACCCTGCCCGGCGATGCGGCGGTAGGGATAGAGGGAGGCGGGCAGCAGCGCCATCAGCGCCGTCAGGCTGTAGACGATGTTCTGCGACATGCGGCGGCCCTTCGCCCTTCCCTTCGCCCTTCCCTCTTGCCGGGTCCTCGCGGACCCGCCTCGCGCGCCCCGGCGGGCCGGCCAGGGGCCGGCCTTTCACACCCTTGCGGGCCTTGGCGGAACGCCGGGGACAGGCTAGGCTCCGGCGCGCCGCCGTCAAGTCCTCAGATGGCGTCCGCCAACCCTTCCCGCCGCCCCTTCCCGCCAACCCTTCCCGGATCCGCCCCATGCCGTCCTGCATCGCGCTGATCGTCGCCGCCGGCAGCGGCCGCCGGTTCGGCGCCGAACGCCCCAAGCAGTATCTCGACCTCGCCGGCCGGACCGTGCTGCGCCGCACCGTGGAAGCGTTCCGGGACCACCCGGCGGTGAGCGGCCTGCGGGTGGTGATCGATCCGGCCTGCCGCGGCCTCTACGACGCGGCGGTCGTCGGGCTCGGCCTGCCCGAGCCGGTCGAGGGCGGGGCCACGCGCCAGGATTCGGTGCTCAAGGGGCTGGAGCGGCTGTCCGAGTCGCCCCCCGACCTGGTCCTGATCCACGACGCCGCCCGCCCGCTGGTCGACGCCGACCTCATCGCCGCCGTGGTCGCCGCGCTCGCCGCCCATCCCGCCGCCATCCCGGCGGTTCCGGTTGCCGACACCCTCAAGCAGGGCCGGGACGGGCTGGTCGCCGGCACCACCGGGCGCGCCGGCCTGTGGCGCGCCCAGACCCCGCAGGGCTTCCGCTTCCCGGACATACTGGCCGCCCACCGTGCCGCCGCCGGGCTCGACCTCACCGACGATTCCGCGGTGGCCGAGCGGGCCGGGCTGGCGGTGGCGCTGGTGCCCGGCAAGGAGGAGAACTTCAAGGTGACCACCCGCGACGACCTCGACCGCGCCGCCCGCCTGCTCGGCCACGCCCCGGACGACGTCCGCACCGGCGGCGGCTTCGACGTGCACCGCTTCACCGCCGGCGACCACGTCACGCTGTGCGGCGTGCGCATTCCGCACGACCGCGGGCTGGAGGGCCATTCCGACGCCGACGTCGGCCTCCACGCCCTGACCGATGCCATCCTCGGCGCCATCGGCGCGGGCGACATCGGCAGCCATTTCCCGCCGTCGGACCCGCAGTGGCGCGGCGCCGACAGCGCGCTGTTCCTGCACCACGCCGCCGAGCTGGTGCGCGGGCGCGGCGGGCGCATCGCCCATGTCGACGTCACCATCGTCGCCGAGCGCCCCAAGGTCGGCCCGCACCGCGCGGCCATGGTCGCCCGCATCGCCGGGATCCTGGGCATCGCCCCCGACCGCGTCAGCGTCAAGGCGACCACCACCGAGGGGCTCGGCTTCACCGGCCGCGGCGAGGGCATCGCCGCGCAGGCGGTGGCGACGGTCCGGCTGCCGGGCCATCCCGGCGGCCCGTGATCCGGCCGCCGGGACGGTTTCCACCGAGACGAAGGAGGCACCCCCGATGTTTCCCGATCACATCCAGCGGCTTGCCGCCGACCTGCTGGCCGAATACGGGCTGGCCGGCTGCACCGTGGCTCTGGCCGAATCCTGCACCGGCGGGCTGATCGCCGGGGCGCTGACCGATATCCCCGGCTCCTCCCGCGTGGTGGACCGCGGCTTCGTCACCTACTCCAACGTCGCCAAGTCGGAGATGCTGGGCGTTCCGCCGAGCCTGATCCTCGCCCACGGCGCGGTCAGCCCGGAGGTGGCGGTGGCCATGGCGGTCGGCGCGCTGGCCCGGTCGCGGGCGGACGCCGCGGTGGCGGTGACCGGAGTCGCCGGGCCGGACGGCGGCACGCCGGAAAAGCCGGTCGGGCGGGTCCATATCGCCACCGCGGTGCGGCGGGGGGACGCCCGGCACAAGGAATACACCTTTCCCGGCGACCGCGAGGCGGTGCGGCTGGCCACCGTCCAGGCGGCGCTGGAGCGGCTGCGCGCCGCCCGCCCCGGCGGAAGCCTGTGCTGAGTCCGTTCAGGATGTGGGGTGGCCTGGCGTCTCCCACCCCGGCCCTCCCCCGAGCGCGGACGGAGAGGAATGCCTCCTCTCCCGGTGGTGGGACGCGCCGCGCCGCTCAGGCGGTGCGGGCCGCCGCCGGGCGGGCGGTGCCGTCGCCGTAGAGCCGTTCGGCCCGGATCTCGAAGGCCTGCACCATGCGGCGCACCGCCTCGTTGAACAGCACGCCCATGATCTTCTGGAGCATCTTCGAGCGGAACTCGAAATCCACGTAGAAATCGACGCAGACGCCCCCCTCGTGCGGGCTGAAGATCCAGTGGTTGTTGAGGTACTGGAAGGGGCCTTCGGTGTATTGCACGTTGATTCGCCGAGCCGGCTCGTCGAGTTCGACGCGCGAGGTGAAGCGTTCCCGGATCATCTTGAAGCCGATGACCAGGTCGGCGAACATCACGTTGCCCTCACGGCGGCGGATACGGGCGGCCAGGCACCAGGGCAGGAACTCCGGGTACTTCTCCACGTCGGCAACCAGCCGGTACATCTGCTCCGGCGTGTAGGGAAGAACCTTCTTCTCCGCGTGCGTTGGCATACCCGCTCCGTTTTCCTCCTGAGGTGCGGTGCGTCCGCTGTGAAACGCACGGCTCCCTATGCCTTTGTTCTGCGCGCGGATTCACGCTTCAAATCGATTCCGATTCTCCGCGATCCGCTCTGGAGTTCCGTGCGCTTCATCTGAAACGCACGGAACTCCAGACCTTTGTCCTGCGAGCGGATTCACGCTTCAAATCGATTCCGATTCTACGCGATCCGCTCTAGCCGGCTGCCCCCGCCAGCTTGCGGGCGCGGGCCTCGCGCAGCCTCGCGAAGTCCGCCCCCGCATGGTAGGACGAGCGGGTCAGCGGCGACGAGGCCACCATCAGGAAACCCTTGCCGCGGCCAAGAGTTGCGTAGCTCGCGAACTCTTCCGGCGTCACGAAGCGATCGACCGCCGCGTGCTTGGGCGTCGGCTGGAGGTACTGCCCGATGGTCAGGAAGTCAACGTCGGCGGCGCGCAGATCGTCCATCACCTGCCCGACCTCCTCCCTGGTCTCGCCGAGCCCGGCCATCATGCCGGACTTGGTGAACATCGCGGGGTCCAGTTCCTTGACCCGCGCCAGGAGCTGGAGCGAGGTGAAGTAGCGCGCCCCCGGCCGAATTGTCGGGTAGAGGCGGGGCACCGTCTCCAGATTGTGGTTGAAGACGTCGGGGCGGGCCTCGACCACCCGCTCCACCGCCCCCTTCTTCTTCTGGAAGTCGGGGGTCAGGATTTCGATGGTGGTGGCGGGGGCGGCGGCGCGGATGGCCCGGATGGTGCGGGCGAAATGGTCGGCCCCGCCGTCCTCCAGATCGTCGCGGTCGACCGAGGTCACCACCACGTGGGACAGCCGCAGTTCCGCCACCGCCTCGGCCACCTTGTCCGGCTCATGCGGGTCGAGCTGGTCGGGGCGGCCGGTCTCGACGTTGCAGAAGGCGCAGCCGCGCGTGCAGATCGAGCCCAGAATCATGAAGGTGGCGTGCTTGAGCTTCCAGCACTCCCCGATGTTGGGGCAGGCCGCCTCCTCGCACACCGTGTTGAGCTTGAGCCCGCGCATGAGCTGGCGGGTTTCGTTGTACTCCTGGCTCATCGGCGCCTTGACCCGGATCCAGGCGGGCTTGCGCTGGATGGGGTTGTCGGGCTTGTGGGCCTTCTCGGGATGGCGAAGCTTCTCGGGATGGTCGGCCAGGGTCATGGTTCGGTTGGCTCCCAGCGGGCTGCCGGAGGGCAGCACCGATCCAGAACGGGGCTTGCGTAAGGGGCGCCGGATCGGCGCACCCCCCGCCGGATAGGCCGGATCGCCCCTCCGGTCAAGGACGAAGGGCCGGCCGGGGGAAAAACGCCGCCCGGCCGGTCCATCAGCTAGAAGTGGATGGCCCGGCCGTAGGCATCAAGGACGGACTCGTGCATCATCTCCGACAGGGTCGGGTGCGGGAACACCGTCTCCATCAGCTCCCGCTCGGTCGTCTCCATGGTCTTGGCGATGCCGTAGCCCTGGATCAGCTCGGTCACCTCGGCCCCGACCATGTGGGCGCCCAGCAGCTCCCCGGTCTTGGCGTCGAAGATGGTCTTGACCAGCCCCTCCGGCTCGCCCAGCGCGATGGCCTTGCCGTTGCCCACGAAGGGGAAGCGGCCGACGCGGATCTCGTAGCCCGCCTCCTTGGCCTTCTTCTCGCTGAGACCGACCGAGGCCACCTGCGGGTGCGAGTAGGTGCAGCCCGGGATGTTGCGCACGTTGAGCGGATGCGGGTGCTTGCCGGCGATGTGCTCGGCCACGATCACCCCCTCGTGGCTGGCCTTGTGGGCGAGCCAGGGGGCGCCGGTCACGTCGCCGATGGCGTAGACGCCGGGCTCGTCCGTCTCGCACCATTGGTTGGTGACGATGTGGCCGCGCTCGGTCTTCACCCTGGTGTTCTCCAGGCCGAGATTCTCGGTGTTGGGCGCGATGCCCACGGCCAGGATGACGCGGTCGACCGTGATGTCCTCGGTCTTGCCGCCATGCTCGACCGCCACCGTGACGCTGTCGGCCCCCTTGCGCAGGTTGCCGGCCTTGCCGCTGGTGATGATGCGCATGCCCTGCTTCTCGAAGGACTTGCGGGCGAAGGCCGAGATCTCCTCGTCCTCGACCGGCAGGATGCGGTCCATCACCTCGACGACCGTCACCTTGGCGCCCAGCGCGTTGTAGAAGCTGGCGAACTCGATGCCGATGGCGCCCGAGCCGATGACCAGGAGCGATTTCGGCATGGTGTCCGGCGTCATCGCCTTGCGGTAGGTCCACACCAGCCGGCCGTCGTCCTCCAGCCCTGGCAGCGTGCGGGCCCGGGCGCCGGTGGCGATGATGATGTGCTTGGCCCCGAAGGTGCCGACCGGGGCGCCGTCCTTGGTGACCGCGACCTGGCCCTTGCCGGCCAGCGCGGCGACGCCCTCGATGACCGCGACCTTGTTCTTCTTCAGAAGATGCCGGACGCCGCCGTTCAGCTGGTTGGCCACCTTGCGGGAGCGCTGCACGACCTTGTCCAGGTCGAACGAGACCTCCTTGATGACCAGCCCGTAGTCGGCGGCGTGCTTGGCGGTGTGCAGGACCTCCGCGGAGCGCAGCAGGGCCTTGGTGGGGATGCAGCCCCAGTTCAGGCAGATGCCGCCCAGATGCTCGCGCTCGATCACCGCCGTGCGCAGGCCGAGCTGCGCGGCGCGGATCGCCGCGACGTAGCCGCCGGGACCGCCGCCGATGACGATGACGTCGTAATTCATGTCGGCCAAGGGTTGTCCTCCCTTCAAGATCAAGGCGTCCCGGCCGGGTCCCCGGACCCGGCCGCGGCGAAGTGCTCCTCTTCGAGCCGGCACGCCTCGTCGATGATCATCTGGTAGAGATTGGCGACGAAGGCCGGGTCGAGCCCCCGCTCCGCCCCCAGGGCCGCGGCCCGCCGCTTGACGGCCGCGACCCGGTCGGGCAGGACGGCGGGCAGCCCCTCGGCCGCCTTGACGGCCGCGACGCGGCGGACGACGCCGAAGCGGCGGCCGAGCAGCTCGACGATGGCGTCGTCGAGGGCGTCGATCTCCGCGCGGAGCGGCGAAAGGCTGGCGCTCATGGCTCCACCCGCCTCAGAGCAGCATGCTCAGCGGGTCCTCGGCGAGCGTCTTGAAGGCCGCCAGGAACTCCGCGCCGACCGCGCCGTCGACCACCCGGTGATCGACCGACAGGGTGCAGCTCATCATGGTGGCGACGGCGAGCGCACCGTCCTTCACCACCGGGCGCTGCTCGCCCGCCCCGACCGCCAGGATGCAGCCCTGCGGCGGGTTGATGATCGCCGCGAACTCGCGCACCCCGAACATGCCGAGGTTGGAGACGGAGAAGGTGCCGCCCTGGAACTCCTCCGGCTTCAGCTTGCCGTCGCGGGCGCGCTTGGCCAGATCCTTCATCTCGTTGGAGATCTGGGCCAGGCCCTTGGTCTCCGCCTTCTTGATGATCGGGGTGATCAGGCCGCTCGGGGTGGCCACCGCCACCGAGACGTCGGCGTGCTCGTACTGGAGGATGGCCTCGTCGGTCCAGGCCGCGTTGGCCGCCGGCACCTTCTTCAGGGCGAGCGCCACCGCGCGGATGACGAAGTCGTTGACCGACAGCTTGTAGGCGTCCGACCGGCCGTTCAGCTCGGCGCGCACCTTCAGCAGCGCGTCGAGCTGGACGTCGATGGTCAGGTAGAAATGCGGGACCGTCTGCTTGGCCTCGCTCAGGCGGCGCGCGATGGTCTTGCGCATGCCCGTGTTCGGCACCGCCGTGTAGGCCATGCCGAGCTTGTCCGACAGATCCCTGGCGTCGACACCGGCCGGCCGGGCCGCCGGGGCGGGGGC
>JAEZHQ010000393.1 GCA_023416455.1 Pseudomonadota bacterium
CCCGCACCGAAGACCCCAAGGAGCGCCGCCGTGTGATCATGGCCCATGAAGCGCTGTCCAACGAGATGGACGCGATCGGCTATCTGCACGCCGGCTTCTGCCAAGCCTCCCTGCCGCACCGCAAGCCCAAGGACGAGACCGCCCCCTGGGTCCGCAACAACGGAAAGTACCAGCTCGTCGTGCGCCCCGGCATCCTGCCGCTGCGCGACGGCACCGTGCTGGACGTCGGCGTCCCCTACGGCGCCAAGGCGCGTCTGATCATGATCTACCTGCAGACCGAGGCGCGCAAGACCCGCAGCCCCCACGTCGACCTCGGCCCCAGCATGAGCGCCTGGCTGCGCCGGCTGGGCCTCGCCCCCACCGGAGGGGAGCGCGGCAACTACAAGCCGGTCCGCGAGCAGGTGCTGCGCATCGCCCGGTGCGAGTTCACGTTGCGCACCACCACCGGAACCTCCAGCGCCGAGATCTCCGACCAGCGCCTGATCGACGGCATCAAGCTGTGGCGCGACGAGGAGGACGCTCCGGACCTGTTCCGCACCGGGGGCGAGTGGGTGCGCTTCGTGCGCCTGACCCAGAGCTTCTTCGAGCATCTGATGGAGCATGCGGTCCCGCTGGACGAGCACGCCATCGCCAAGCTGAAGAACTCCGCCCTGGCGCTCGACGCCTATGTGTGGCTCGTCCACCGCCTGCACCGGCTGGACAAGCAGACGCTGGTGCCCTGGCACGCGCTCTCGCAGCATTTCGGCTCGGTCAGCGAGCACCGCGTGCTGGCCTTCCGCCTGAAGGAGGCGCTGAAGGACGTCATGGCGGTCTATCCCGACGCCGACATCGAGCCGACCTCCAAGGGCCTTCTTCTGCGCCCGTCGGCGCCCGCCGTGCCGTCCAACAAGCATCTGGTCCTGCGCCCGGCGCGCGGCTGAGGCAGGCCGGGCGCAGCCGGCGGCGCCGGACGTCAGCGCCGCCGGTCAGCGCCGCACGTCAGCGCCGCACAAGGGCGTTGCCGTGCACGGTCTCCAGGTCGGCGGGCGCGTTGATGGCGCCGACGGTCCCGGTGGTGGCGGTGTCCCTTCCTGTGTCGCTGCCGGTGTCGGCGCTCCCGCCCCCGCGCGGGTCCGGCGCCGGCGGTGCGGTTCCCGCGGTGCGGACGCGCAGGTTGTTCTGGACGTGGCCGACCCCGGGAACGGACTCCGCGATGTCCTCGGCGCGCCGCCGGGCCATGCGGTCGTCGGTGGTTCCGGACAGGGTCACCTCGCCCCCGGCCACGGTCACCTCGATGTCGGAGGCGTCCACATGGGGATCGTCGGTCAGCCGGTCGGCGACGTCCTCGCGGATGTGTGAGTCGGACCGTGTGTAGCCGCGCGGGCCGCGGCCGCGGTGCGGCCCCTCCATGGCGAGGCCGGAGGCGCCGGGGCCGCCGCGGGCGTAACGGCGCATGTCGTCGAGCATGGCGCGGCCGTAGTCGGGATGACCCCCCAGGTCCCGGATGTCGCGCTCACCGGCCGGCCGGCCGCTTCTCCAATCGTCATGGTTTCCTGTCATCGGGCACCGCTCCGCAAGAGGGGACGCCGCCTCGGGCGGCGGTTGCTCCGACAACATCGGCGGCTGTGGGCGGTTCCTTCCGCGCCTCGCCCGGTGCGCCCGTCCCAATCGATTTTTTGTTTGGCGATCAATCTTTTCCCATGGTTCATTGGGACGGCGGCGGCCGGGCAACGCGGCGCGCCGGGGTTGCATCGAGCGGTGGGGAGTGGTGATGAGCGAACGGGCCGGCATCCAGGAAGCGGCCGACCGGCTGTGGGCGGCGCAGAGCAACCGCAGGCCGTGCGCCCCGGTCCGCGACCTCCTGGAGGCGGGCGGGCTCGACGCCGCCTACGCGGTGCAGGCCGTCAACACCGGGCGGCGGCTGGCCGCGGGCGGGCGGCTGGTGGGGCGCAAGATCGGCCTGACCAGCGCCGCGGTCCAGAACCAGCTCGGCATCGACCGGCCCACCTGGGGCATGCTGTTCGCCGACATGGCGATGCCGGACACGCCGGACCTTCCGATCGGCGCGCTGATCCAGCCCAAGGTGGAAGCGGAGGTCGCCTTCGTCCTGGGCCGCGACCTCGACGTCGAACAGCCCACGGCGGCGGACGTGCTGCGCGCCGTCGACTTCGTCGTGCCGGCGTTGGAGATCGTCGACAGCCGGGTGGAGTCGTGGAACATCCGCGGCCTCGACACCGTCGCCGACAACGCATCGTCCGGGCTCTACGTGCTGGGCAACGCGCCGCGCTCCCTGACCGGCCTCGACCTGCGCCGCTGCGCCATGGCGCTGGAACGCGGGGGCGAGCCGGTCTCCAACGGGACCGGGGCGGCCTGCCTCGGCCATCCCGTCAACGCCCTGCTGTGGCTGGCCCGTACCCTGGCCAAGGGGGACCGGCCGCTGAAGGCCGGCGACACCGTGCTGTCGGGGGCGCTCGGCCCCATGGTCGCCGCCCGTCCCGGCGACGTCTTCGAAGCCCACATCGAGGGGCTGGGATTCGTCCGCGCCGCCTTCTCCGCGGCGTGAGGCCGAAGGCGCCCGACGGCTCCGGCCGCCGCCCGGCCGGCCTACGCCTCCGCGGGCGGGGGCGGGCGGTTCATCCCGCCCCGGCCTCCGCTTCCGCCGCCGCCGTGACCCGCAGCGCGCTGCGCACCACCGACACCCGGCTGCGCCCGCCGCCCTGAGGGGCAACACGGACCTGCACGCCGATCCGCTCGACCAGGGCCGGGACGTGGCTGATCACTCCCACCTGCCGGCCGGTGGCCTGCAAGGCTTCCAGGCAGGACAGCGCGAGGTCGAGGCTGTCGGGGTCGAGCGTGCCGAAGCCCTCGTCGATGAACAGGGTGCCGATGCCGCCCGCCCCGCCACCCGCCATGGCCGAGAGGCCGAGCGCCAGGGCCAGCGAGACCAGGAACATCTCGCCGCCGGACAGGCTGTGCACGCCGCGCCGCTCGTCGCCCATCTCGCGGTCCACCACCTGGATTTCCAGGTCGGCGCCGGCCACGCGCTCCAGCCGGTAGCGGCGCGCCAGCTCCTCCAGATGGTGGTTGGCGTGCACCAGAAGCCCGTCGAGGCTGAGGCTCTGCGCGAAGTTCCGCAGCTTCTGCCCGTTGGCCGAGCCGATGAGCTGGGCCATGGACGCCCACAGCGCGTGGGTCCTGCGCTGCGCCTCCAGCCGTCCCAGCAGGGCGGCCAGCCGGTCGCGGTTCCCGGTGTCGGCGCGCAGCCGGGCCTGCGCCTCGCCCAGCCGGCCGCGGGCCTCCTGCAACAGGCGCGTCGTCTGGGCAAGCGCCGCGCCGGCCTCCTCCGCGCCAAGCGTGGGGACGCCCGCGGCCTGATGCTCCTGCCGAAGCCGTGTGCGTTCGGCGGCCAGCAACATGGTCTCCCGC